>JAHBXU010000527.1 GCA_019636315.1 Planctomycetaceae bacterium
GACGAATCGCCGAAGCACAGTTATCGACATAGGTGTATGGCAGCGTCTGCCGGCCTCCCATGCGGATCAGGTAGGGACCGACACTCAGCCCGACGCGCGTACTCAACACGCCGCGCCCTGGACCAATGATGACGCCCGGTCGCACGACGACGACAGGCAGTTCCTCATTCTGGTGCGACTCCCAGACGATTCGCTCCTGAACGACTTTGCTGAATGTATACGGATCGCGACGGTGCGGCTGGGGGTCGACCGGGCTCTGTTCATCCACGAGATCGCCGGAGCGGTACGATTGAGTGCCATAGACTCCCAGCGAACTCACATGCACAAACCGCGGCACACCCGCCGCCACCGCGGCCGCCAACAGTCGCCTCGTGGGCACGACGGAATTGAGAAAGAGCGTCGATGCACCGCCGCCCAGTCCTGCGGCCAGATGGTAGACAACACTGGTGCCAATCAGTGCGTCGTGGCAGCCGCGTTCATCCATCAGGTCGACGATCCGAATGTCGACGCCGTCCCACAGCGACGGTCCCACCGCCCGCTGCAACGGCCCGACCTCCGTCGACGGCCGGACCAGGCACGTGACGCGCAGTCCGTCCTCTCGTAGGAACCGCACGAGACGTCGGCCAAGAAACCCGGCAGCTCCGGTGACGACGGCATTCATGGATGAACTTCCTGCCGCGCGGCCGCCAGCGAACGTTCGTTGCTTGGATGCTCGCCGACGGACGTTTCATCGGAACTCCGTCGATGGATGAGTTCGACCGGTTGCGCATTCATTCCGACGGTCCGGCGGAACTCGTTCTCGCCGCGGCATTGTCTGAAGATTTCATCCATGACCCGTGTCACACGCAGGGCTTCCGCCTCCGGAATCGGTGACGGAGCGCCGTCCCGGATGGACTGATAAAAGCGTTCAAAGAGTTCTCCCATTCCGGAGAAATAATGAATCTCGCCCTTCAGGAATCGGACGGCATTCCGTTTGAGGTTCCCGGCAGCGTCGGCACACTGCCGCAGCGGCGCTTCGATCTTGGCAAACGCCCCCGGAAGTCGAGACTGGCGGATTCGCCGCACCACCTGGGAATCCAGGTCGACTTCCAATGCACCGCGGGTTCCATAGATTCGAGTGGTCCGTTGCGGCTCGATACGCGTCGAAAACGTGAGCGCACCGGTGACTCGTTCTCCGCGCAGTTGGACGACGAGCTCCGTCGGAAACGTTGCGTCGGCATTCGCCATGAACCACTGTGCGGCGACCGCGGGCCGTTCGTCCGTGAGAAACTCCGTGATGCGGTACAGCGGATGCGAGATCGTGTTTTGAAACAGCCCGCCCGGCAACTTGCGCACCCAGTGATTGCGATCGGTCGTCACTTGCCGTCCGAACTGGCCGCTGAGCGGATAGCCAAGAACCGATTCCACATGCGTTACGTCCCCCGCCGCACCCTGATCGACGAGCGTGCAACAATGCATCCACGCCGGATCAAACAGTTGATCATGTCCGACGCAAACGAGTCGCCCGCACTTGTGTGCGATGTCGATGAGCCTTTGCGCCTCGATGGCATCCAGTGTGAAAGGTTTCTCGACATAGACGTGTACGCCCGCCTCCACCAGCTTCACCGACAACGGAAAGTGCGTGTGAGCGGGAGTGGTGAGATGGACGACGTCGGGCGACGTCTGGGACAGCAGTTCGTCGATGTCGTGAAACGCGTGCGGCACATCAAATCGCAACGCCGCCTGATCCGCCAGATCCTGGTGGACGTCGCACACCCCGACGACCTCCACATCGGTCAGCTTGCGCATCTCCTGCAGATGAGCGTCCGCAATCTGCCCGCATCCCACGAGGGCCAGGCGGAGATGTTTCATGTCTGTATGCATCGCCTAAAGTCAACAACGGGGCCGGAGATCAGCGACCCGATGGAATCTGGAATGAGTCACCTGAAGTCTCAACGAGATGGAGCACTGAGATCCCTTGCTGACGCTTCGAGTTACCCGACAGTTTCGCCGTATGAAGACGCAACGACTGACTTCTGCCGGGACAGGAGTTGTTCGTACAAGGCTTCGTATTCACGCACCATGCGGCCAATCTCAAAGTGCTTCTCGACACGTCGTCGGCCATTGCGCCCCATTTCCGCCCAATGATCACGGGAATGGCACATCCGGATGATGGCCCGCGCCAAAGTGGATGGTTGCTGGGGCGGTACGAGGAAACCTGTTCGGCCGTCCTCGACGACCTCCGGATTCCCTCCGACCGACGTGGTCACAATTGGCAATCCCACGGCAGCCGCTTCGAGCAGCGTCAGCGAAACGCCTTCCGTCCGCGAAGAGGAGACGAAGAACGCCGCCTTCTTGAGAAGTGCAGCCACGTCATGCCTCTCGCCAAGAAACGAGACATGCTGAGCCAGACCGAGTTGATCGGCGAGCCGCTGCAGGCCGTCGCGCTCCGTGCCGTTGCCGACGATCTGTAATCGAAACTCGGGAAAGGATTGCACGACTTCCGTGATGGCATGGAGCAATGTCGCAAAGTCCTTCTCGGGGGAGAGTCTGGCGACTGAGATGGCGGTCAGCATTGGCCCGCCGCTGTCCGGTGTTCGCTCCTGAAAGTCAAAGCGATCGACATCGATCCCATTCCAGATCCTGATGACCCGCCGGGCCGCCCATCGATCTTCGCGTTGACAGAGTGCGGCTGAATCATCCGAAACTCCAACGATGCGTCGGGTCCCCAGATTGGCGATGCGGAACTGCAACCGATGTCGCCAGGTGGGACCGCAGCCGCGTCCGTGCTGTGTGTTCATCACGACGGGCACGCCGGCCATTCGCGCAGCCAGCGCCCCATAAAAATGGGCGTACGTGTTATGTGTGTGAACGAGATCGACCGAGTGCTCACGAAGATGCCGAACAAGACGTCGGAGCGTGGTGAACTTGCCGACACGTTCCAGGTTGAGGCCGAGTACATCGCAGCCCGCCGCGCGAATCTCATCGGCCGGCGCCCCCAGATCGCCGAGCGCAACAAACCGCATCTGAGAGCGACTTCGATCGTGCCGTCGGCTGAGTTCCACGAGCAGCCGTTCCAATCCGCCGGTCGCCAGACTCATGCTCACATGACAGATGCGATTTGGTTGACGTGCTTCGGACGCTGTCACGTGGAACGCGCTTGTGGTCGACTGCGGCTGAGTGCACTCACAACGGTCGCCGCTTTGCGAGGGCATTGGCGCGCATGCGACGGTCCTCGGCGTCGTGACGGTGAATGGCTCGAGTGTGACCACCAGCGGACTCCTAAACCGATTCGGCCAGTTCCTTGCGCGATGAACGCCCGGCAAACGCAAGCGAATGCACGGGCCGCCGCTCGGTCAGGTACCAGACTCCGGCCGAGGTCAGCAGGAGCACAATTCCTCCGCCGACAGTGACCGCAATGATGATTGGCCATGTGGCGGTCGTCAGCCGCTGCGAGACACACGACGAGTAAGCCCAGAGCGCGGCAAGCGGCAATACGTACGGCAGAATCGTTCGTCTCGCAAACTCCCCGGGAGCCAGTTGAAAACGACGGATGCCATAGGGTAGCAGCACGCACACATCGACCAGCAGAATGGGGATCATCGTCCCCAACGCCACGCCGACGATGCCCAACGGCTGTACGAAAATTAACGAGAGCACGAGGTTAAGAACTGCCTGCGCCAGCAGCAGCAGCGACGGCACACGCACTTCGCCAATGCCCACGAGCACCATATGCAGAATGCCGGCCGGAGCGGCCGCAATCTGCGCCGCAATCAACAACAGAAACACCAGCTGACTCGTGTCATAGCCCTCGCCGATCCAGAGCTCGATGACGTGCCCACTGAAGTACCAGCCACCGATGAACAGGCCGGTGCTCAGGACGAAGGCAACGCCCATTCCCTTGCAGACGAGCGTGCGGAGCACGTCGCTGTCGGCGCGCGCGTTGAGTTCGGAAGCCCGCGGCAGGAAGACCTCGC
>JAHBXU010000528.1 GCA_019636315.1 Planctomycetaceae bacterium
CTACTTCACTCATCCACCAATCTCCACCCATCGGCCGGTTGCATTCGATTCCAGCACCGCGTCGGCGATGTCTTGGGCGCGGGCGCCGTCGTCGAAGCCGGGGGTGGCGGGGCGGTTTTCAGCGATGGCTGACGTCAGCTCGTACACGAGGTCGTAGCGGAACACCGTGCTCGGGACGCCTTCCTTTGGATCGCGCGGCGAGCCGGGGATCACCAGGAACTCGTCCGGAACCGGGACCGTTTCGAGGCTCTCACCCGGCTTGCCGAGGAGGATGGTGTTCGGCTCGGTCAGCCGGTAGACGGCGGTCCCTTCCGAGCCGTTGATCTCGGCCCACTCCCAGCCGAAGCCGTTGTTGTGGTGTCCTTTCATCAGCGTGCTTCCTTCCCACACACCGACCGCGCCGTTGGCGAAGCGGCCGATGAGGGCCGACCAGTCGTCGACTTCGGACGGCGGGCAGGGACTGCCATCGGCCGTCCGGTCGCGCGGAACGAACTGCGCGACGGCTCCGCAAATGGACGCAATCGGCCCCATGAGGTCGATGGCGAAGTCGATGCGGTGGATCGTCATGTCGAACAGGTCCCCTGCCCCGGCTTGTGCTTTGTACTGCCGCCAGCCCCAACTGGTTTCGGGCCAGTCGAGAAACCGCTGCGAGCGAAAGTGTCTGGGCACGCCGAGCGCTCCGGAATGCACGAGATGCCGCAGGTACCGCATGGACGGCGCGAAGCGGTACGTAAACGCGGTCATGTGCCGCACGCCGCGCTCTTCGGCAGCCCGGTGCATGTCCCACGCCTCGGCCGCACACAGGCCGAGCGGTTTTTCACACATCACGTGCTTGCCCCCCGCGATGCAGGCGAGCGCGATCTCTTTGTGCGAGAAGTTGGGCGTGGCGATCACCACGGCGTCCACATCGGGATCGTCCGCAATATCTTGATAGCGCGGCGTGAGCTTATCGATGTTCCAGTCGGTTCTGCGTTTCTCCAGCAGTTCTTCGTTGGGATCGCACGCCGCGACCAGTTCAGCCCGCGGGTCCAGCCGAATACCCGGCACGTGGTGATAATCAGAAACGGCGCCGGCGCCGATGATGGCATAACGGATCATGGGAGAGCGATCTGGTTGAGTCGTGAGGCCGTTGATTGATCAATTGATTCGTAAACGCCCGGGGGCCCCTGCCCCGACGGTCTTGTCGCGATGTCACGGATTCTGACTCAACCTGACTCAAAACTCCAATCACCCCATCGGTATGGAGGGACAGTGGTCCAACGGCGACCGCAACCGTCGTGATGCGGCGTTCTGCAGGACCGTCGTCGATCGCTCATTTTGCGGCAGCACAAACAATGTGCCGGGCCTGCGGCAAACACGTGGCGTGTTTCTCGGAGACTATTTTGCCCGTCGCTTGACGGCGTAGCCGTAGGGTGTCGGCCACGTTGGTTCGGCACCGAGTTCCTGCTCCGCTTTGAGTGCCCAATAGGGCTCTCGAAGAAGCTCACGTGCCAGCAAGACGAGATCGGCGTCGCCTCCGGTGATGATCTCGTTGGCGTGTCCTGCTTCGGTAATCAGGCCGACCGCGCCGGTGAGCAGACCGGCCTCCTGGCGGATCGCGCGGGCGAACGGCACCTGATACCCTTTACTCACCGGGATGCGGACCTTTGGCACGAGTGCCCCCGTTGAGACGTCGATGAGATCCACGCCAAGTTGCTTGAGTTCACGGGCGAGGATCACCGATTGTTCGAGGTCCCAGCCGGCGTCCGCCCAGTCAGTCGCCGAGATGCGAACAAACACGGGCATGTCATCGGGCACACGGCGGCGGATCTGCTCCGACACCCGCAACGTGAGGCGCATGCGATTGTCCAGGCTTCCGCCGTACTGGTCGGTTCGCAAATTGCTTAGTGGCGACAGGAACTGATGGAGAAGATAGCCGTGTGCCGCGTGAACCTCGATCACACGGAAGCCGGCGGCCAACGCCCGGTCGGTGGCGGACTCGAACGCCGCAACCACCGAATCGATCTCCGTTTCGTCGAGCGCCAGCGGCAGTGGGTCGCCATCATTAAACGGTACGGCACTTGGCGCCACGACCGGCCAGCCGCCCAATTCGGGAGTGAGCGCCGCCCCTCCCTTCCAGGGTGCATCGCAACTGGCCTTGCGCCCCGCGTGTGCCAACTGGATGCCGGCGACGGCTCCCTGAGCATGGACGAAGCGCACGATTCTGGCCAAGGGTCCGATATGCTGATCGCCCCAGATGCCGAGATCACCGGGCGTAATGCGGCCCTCGGGCGTGACGGCCGTCGCCTCGACAATGACCAGCGCCACACCACCCACGGCCCGGCTGCCCAGATGGACCAGGTGCCAGTCAGAAGCCAATCCGTCCTGGGAGATATACTGACACATGGGTGACATAACGATTCGGTTGCGAAGGGTGACGCCGCGAATCGTCAACGGGGTGAGCAGATCGATCTCCGGCACCTCCCGATCGTGGTCCGTGCCAGCCGGACAACCCTGGCCTTCCTGTCGATTGGTCGCAGACTCTGGCATTGACTCGTCTCCTTCGTCATCTGGGACGGATGAGGCACTTCGCTCATGGGCCTGTGTTTGAGAACTGCCGGAACCCGAACGCATCAGCTCACACCGTATTCACGCAATCTCCGAGGAGCGCTTCCCGTTGATTCTAGGCATCGCCCAACCATTTGGAATGGTTCGGGCCTTTGAAAGAAACGGACCCGTTCGTCCTCGGAATCAGCGTTGGTCATTCCACCGAACCCGCGACCGCCGGCCAGCCCCTCGCGGGGGCGGCGTGTGCATCGTAAGATACCACTCGCCCTTTCCAATACCGGTCTGACACGGGAGCACGGCATGATTCGTTTCATTCCAGCCTGCCTGGTTCTGGTCGCCGCGGCTGCCCGGGCTGACGATTCCGGCGCGGGAGCGTTGACGCTGAACGATGTCGCTGCGGGGCGGGCGGACATTGTGGATCTCAGTTATTCGCTCGACGCGCGGACCAACTTCTGGCCGGGGGAGAAGTACGAGCCGTTCACGCTGGAGACGATTGCCACGCTGGAAAAAGACGGGGTGTTATCGAAGACAATGCGGCTGCCGGAGCATATCGGGACGCATATCGACGCACCGAATCACTTCGAGCGGGACCAGCCCGGTGTGGATCAGATTGCTCCACGGGACCTGATCGGCCCGGGCGTCGTAATCGATATCACGCCGCAAGCGGAGACCGATGCGGACTACGGTCTGACCATCGACGACATCGCCGCCTGGGAGCAGGAGCATGGCCGCATTCCCAAGGGGGCGATTGTGCTGCTCCGCACGGGTTGGGGCCGCTTCTGGTCGATGCCGGAGCGGTTCCAGGGCCGCGACGCGTTGGGTGGGCTGCATTTCCCCGCGTACACGGGCGAAGCCGCGCGGCTGTTGATCCATGAGCGCGGCGTCCGCGGCCTGGGGGTCGACACGCTGAGCATCGATCGGGGCGTCTCGAAAACGTTCGAGGTGCACCACATCGTCAACGCGGCCGGCCGGTACGGTTTAGAGAACGTCGCCGCACTGGAGCGCCTCCCCCCACGCGGCGTTACACTCATCGTCGCACCGATGAAGATCGAGTCCGGCACCGGAGGCCCAACGCGGATCTTCGCCGTACTGCCGCAACGGTAAACCGATGCCGCAGTGACCAAGCGGCACGAGCACAGAGCCGGACCTGCAAGGCTGACAGACTATTCGAATTCCGTCGAGCCATGCTTCGCTTCGCCTTCCTCCTGCACCCCTTCCTCCAAGTATACACTTGTCGTCCCGGCGCTAATTATCTTGGCGCGCTCGCCGGAGAACAGCACAGACAATTCTTGGTGCCCGCCGTCCACAGACACCTTGAACGAGTACAAATCACCGTTATCTTGCCTTCGCTTCTTCAGAGGGACTATTTCTATCTCGACTCCCGCGTCAGTGTACCTTAGCCC
>JAHBXU010000529.1 GCA_019636315.1 Planctomycetaceae bacterium
CGTCTTCCAGCAGGATCCAGCCGCTGTAGTCCATGTCGAGGAGCATGGCCAGCAATTGCGGGTAGGGGTAAATGTCGGTCGTCAAATCGTGAATGTGGACCGTCGCGCCAAGTCGATCGCGGACGAGATGGAAGTTATGCTCCAGGCCCTCACCTTCAAGGTCGACCTTATTGCAGTTCCAGCAGATGCCGACGTTGGGATGATCGGTCAGATCGAAGATCGCCTTCATCACGGAGAGTTCGCTGGTGCGCCGACCGTGGGCTTCGACCCGAATCTGCTGACCGAACCCCTCGGCGTATTCACCCACTTCGTTCAGGGCTGTCGCAATTTGTGCGATGGTCTTCTCGGGAGGAACGTCGTCCGGCAGATTGTTTGGCTTGACCTTCACACCGCTGCCGCCGCAATCGTGCATGAGCTGCACATATTGTTTGGTCAGCTCGATGTTCCGTTTCACTTCCGCGGGGTCCGGAGAATGGTACTCCGCATTGGAGCCATAGCCCACCAGCGTGACGGGACTGTCGGCGAACCGTTTGCGGACTTCGTCGCGCTGGGTTTTCGAAAGCGCGGGTTCGACTTTGTGAGCATGCTCGGTCCGCAGTTCCAGGCCCGGGATGTTGGCTTTCTCACAGAGATCAATCAAGGTGGGCAAGTCGATATCCTTACCCCACTGATAGGTCACGAGTCCGAACTGCATACCACTCGATGACGCGAGCGCACGGGCGGAACTTCCTCCCATGTGCAGCCCCAGCCCCGTCATCCCGGCGACTGCCAGACCTTGCACAAATTCTCTGCGAGTCACCATCGCACGATTCTCCCCATTACTTTTGCCAAACAGACGCCCCCTCGAACAGGAGGCGTCTCGGATGCACTGCTCGTTGATGCGTCCTTAGCGACCATCGTGCTTCACGCGGCAGATGATTGCAAGGGCGGCAGTCAGTTTTCGCTCTGGCCGCCCATCGTCCAGACTGTCAGTCCCTGCAGTTTGCCCGGCGATTGTTGATCGCGGCGACCCACAAAAAAGCTGAAGACAATCGCCAGCACGGCAAACAGCACGTTCACCAACGGTCCAACCCAGTAATTGTCCAGCGAGACTTCCCACCCGGACGGAACCCACCCCAGCCAGTTGAACGCGAGATACACATTCACGCCCACCGCAACCACTAACGCCAGGATGGCCGCCCGGTTCCCCACGCGTGTCGTGAAGAAGCCGATCATGAACACGGCCATCAGACAGCCGTTGAAGACCGATTCGATGATCCACGTCAGGTCGTTCATGCTTTCCTTCGGGATGTATTCGACAATGATCGCGCCGACGATCATCACGCCCGCACACAACGTCGCGATGATTCGCGCCAGCAGCAGATAAAAACGGTCGCTCCGTCCCGGCGCCAGATAGGGGCGGACGATGTCGACGACGGTCACCGTCGCGATCGCGTTGATGCTCGAATCGAGCGACGACATGGCGGCCGCGAGCACCCCGGCAATCACCAGTCCCGCGAGTCCGGCCGGAAGTGTGGTGAAGATGAAGTGCGGAAAGACGGCGTCCGTCGCCAGTTGGTCGACCGCCGGATTGGGGAACCGCTGATAGTACACGAACACGCACGTTCCGACGAAGAAGAACAGTGCCCACGTCGGCACCGCGACAATGGAAAACAAAGCCGCCGCCTTCCGGGCGTCCCGCGTCGATCGGGCCGACGCATAGCGCTGGATGACGTTCTGATCGCCCGAATACGTGAACAGCCAGGTAAAGATGCCCAGCAGGCTCACTGTCCAGAACGTCCGCTGTCCCCAATCGAATTCGAAGGAGCCGAGCGAGAATTTGTTGTTGGCCTGAGCGACGGAGAAGATCTCCTCAAAACCGCCCGGCAGATGCGTGACGACAAATGCCACGCAGACCAGCCCGCCGAAGAGCAGCACAATGGCCTGGGCGACGTCGGTCCAGATGACCGCTTCGATCCCTCCGGCGACGGTATAGAACGCGATGAAAATGCCAGTGCAGACAATAATGATCCACAACGGGGCTCCCGTGAGCACCTGCACCGGCAGACAGACGAGAAACAGAATGCGCGCGAGGCGAAATGTCTGAGCGATGATAAACGTCAGCACTCCGTAAAAGCGAACCGTCGTTCCGTAACGGGCTTCGAGATACTCGAATGCCGATGTCAGGTTGCCGCGCCGGAAAAAGGGAATGAACACCAGAATCGCCAGAATGGCGACCAGCGGCAGCGTGAGATTGGCGACCAGCTTGCTCCAGTTCGTGGCATACGCATCGCCGGGAAACGCGAGAAACGTCACGGAGCTGATCGTCGTCCCCAGCATCGACAGGCCGATCACCCAGCCGGGAAAGGACCGGTTGCCGACAAAATACTCCTCGGTGCTGTTGTTCCGCCGGGCGAAGTACAGGCCGACGCCGGCCATGCCCAGCAGGTAGCCGATGATCACAATGACATCCAACATGCGAAACGTCGGCCGCTCTGCCAGTTGCCCGAGAAGAATTAGCGTATGCATCATGTCGAGGTGCGTCTCCGAACGTGTGTCTGTCGATTAGGGATAAACTGGATGGTGTTCCTGGACGTTCAGTCAGACTCGACTCGATCCCTCTCGTCAGTCGCACGGCCTGCAAGGAAGTCAAACGGTGGAGTTCTTGTCTCCGTCCGTCGTCGAAGCTGCGGATGAGCGGTTACTCCCGATTGGTGTTGGACTCGAATGATTGTTGTTCGGGAAAGTCGGCACGGTATCGGGCCAACAATGCCGGCACATTATTGGGCACGACATAGATCTTCCCGCGAATCGGCTGCGTCTGCCCCGGCATCAGGCCGCCGAGGCGAAAGTCAGAATGCAGACACACGGCGACCCCCTGGAACAGCTCCTGATAGGGCTCGAACGCGGTTGCAAAGATCATCGATTCGTCCGCCGAATAACAGCCGATGAGTCCGTTCGACGGTACGAGATCGGACAGCGGACGGGGATTGACGTCGTTGCGGTCAACGCCGCGCGGACACCAGACCTGCCCGGGAACATACCGCGCCTGTGTGGCCCAGTTGCGAGTCGGCATGCGTTCCAACTCGCCATCCAGGAAGACAAACGACCGGGCAAGATATGACTCCTGATCACCGCCGGTGAATCTGTCCACGCGGATGCACGGCTGGGCCCAGTGCACTTCCGACCGTTTGTCGGTCGGATTGTTGGCGACCAACCGGAAATCGACCTCGTCATGCGTGGAGCGGATCTCGTGGGTGACGATCAATCCATCTTCAACGTGACAACGCAACTTCAGATACGTCCCTTCACCACCGGTCTCCAAAAGCTCGGTCCGATGTTGCATCCGCGTATGCTTGCCCCAATCAGCGTCCGTCGACCCGGCGCGGCAGTAAGCCTCCAGATAATGCACTTTCATCTCGCCGCCGGGCAACTGATCTCCCTGGATCGTCAGGAAGTTCTTCTCCCAGCGCAGACGGAGCGGCTGGGGTTCGGCAGCAGACAATTGCAGCGCTGTCTGTGACAGCACCAGCAGGACAATGGCGTTGGAGCGTAAGACGTTGCGCATCGGCGGCACCCAGGACATCGAGGGAGCCGCCCAGCATACAAGCAACCAGACGCTGAAGACAGCGACCACACCGGAAGAATCCGGTTTGGAGACGGAGTGCACGCTCAGCCGCTGGTGCTGTTGTCGGACAACGACGACTCGACTCTTGGATGACAATCGCCGCGGCATCCACCGTGTGGCCGTCATCCTGAGACGTGATCGCTCAGCGGCTTCTCAGGCATTAAGAATCGTCCGGAATCTCCTGCGTTCTCAGGGCACAAAGGCGCCGGGGGCAGGGAGTGGTTCGTAAGTCGCGGACGACTGGTTCGGCGGCACGGCCGACTGCTGCAAGAATTGTCTCAACTGAGCCTGCTGTTGGAAATCGCGCTGACGTTCCGGTCCCGCGGGTGGAGACGCGTGAAG
>JAHBXU010000053.1 GCA_019636315.1 Planctomycetaceae bacterium
GGCAGGCGGTGTCGTTGTCCACTGACAGTCACCTGGTGCTCCTGCATGGCCTCCAGAAGCGCGGCCTGCGTCTTGGGAGGCGTGCGGTTGATCTCGTCCGCCAGCACGACGTTGGCAAACACCGGCCCCGGTACAAAACGGAACTCGCGGGCTCCTGTCGAACGATCCTCCTGCAACAGCTCGGTTCCCGTGATGTCGGCCGGCATCAGATCGGGTGTGAACTGAATCCGGTTGAAGCTGAGCTCCAACGCGTCGGCAAGCGTGTGCACCATCAACGTCTTGGCCAGTCCGGGCACACCGACCAGCAGGCAGTGCCCTCCGGCCAACACACCAACGAGCATCTGCTCCAGCACGTCGTGCTGCCCGACAACGCGCTTGGCAAGCTGCGCCTTGAGAGCCGCGTGAGCCTCTCGCAACTGGCTGATCGCGTCCACGTCGTCGGATGTTGATTCCATACTGGTCATGCATGTGTCGCCGGGCGTATCGAACAGGCCGTTTTCTTGATTATGGGGGTCGTCAGAAACGTCGGCAACCCCCGACCCCGCGCGAGCATCCGTCGGTGACTCGAACCACCGCAGGGAGACGGTGGTCAGCACAACGTCTCGTGACTTCAGCGCCACGAGCGCCCGCGACTGGATGAGGGGTCCGACGATCGAAGCGTGTGACGTTTGCGGCCGGGCGCATCGCAGGGCACCGACAGACTCGAGTGAAGACCGGTCGTTTCCTCGCCGACGCCTGAAGCGTTAAGGAGCACTGCGGCGTCAGTCGGACCAGAGCGCCAGCAGACGGCGGGCGAACAGCAATCCCGAAACTGTCAACGAACCCAAGATGGTGACCATCACGGCGGCTGTACCAATGCGGAGCGCCTCGCGACTGCGCGCCGATAGCAACTCAGCCTCTTCGTTTCCCAGCACTTTCATGAGCTGATGAAACATCTCCGCCGAGAGCACGATCGTGAATGACAGAATCAGTACGGCCCATTCAATCACGGCGAAATCCAGCACGAAGGCCGCGGCAGCGACGACCGTACCAACGAAGAAATGCACCGCGAACGTGCTGTCGCTGCGCATCCCCTGCCGCACGCCGTGTTCGGTGTCGCGGAGTCGCTGTTGCCACTGCGGCCGCGACGGGGAGAGGCGATTCTGCGGCGGCGGAGCGAGCGTGGTCGGCATGTGCAGCATGAAAAAGCGGGGCCAGGGAACAGCAAATCAGGAAATCGCAGTGCTTTGACAGGGGCGTCAAACTCTCCACGCTCTCAGCGAACGCCGAGGAGGGAGCCGAGTTGGGTATCGGACGTACGGAAGTGTCCAAACCGTGGTTCGATCGAGATGCCGATGCCGGCGTTGTTTTTGGAGCGGTCGTACTTGGCTCCGAGATGGAAGATGAAGTCGCCGCCAATGCGGCTGATTGTGAGCGATTGTCCGCGATCCTCGCCTTCGGCCACATCATAAGCCGTTCCTAATGACGAGACCCACTTGGGGCTCATCAGATAGCTGTAGCTGGCCGTGATGATCTGGCTGTCAATCGGGCCGCCGCGCACCTGGCGGAAGCCGGCATAGATGCTTCCCCGGGCGCTGCGTTGCGACAGGACGCCCACGTTCCAGATCTGCTGGTTGACGTCGAAAAAGTCGAACAACGAGTTGGCCAGCAGGGTCGTGCGCTCGCCGACGTTCCAGGCGTATCGGGTGCTGAACAATCCAATCTCTTCCCCGAAGTTGTCGCGATCCTCATCGGGAAAGTAACTGGCGTCAAAGTCGAGCGTCATCCAGTCTTTGATACGCGGTCGGTCGAGCGGTCCGACTTTGGTCTGCAGACGATGCCGCCAGCCGAGCCGCAACACCTGCTGATCGTCCACCAGTTCGTAGTAGGGCGAAGTGACCGCGCGGCCGGCGCCGGAGCGGACGGCGTACATCCGGGGCTCGAACGTCGGGGCGAACGCGCCTCCAAATTCGTTCACGAGGTATCGCGACCGAAACCGTTCCTGGGCATTGTCGTCGAACTCGTTGTACTGTGGAACCGCACCCAGATCCTGGCTCGAATCGGACAGTGAGTAATCCGCATCGAAGATCATCTTGTGAGCCAGACCGTTGAGCCCCAGAATGCGGTTCTGAACGTGCGGCATGAGCTTGGTGAACTGGATGCTGGCACGGACGCCGACGCTGCCGTACAGCCGCGACAGATCGTCGCCGTTCAGCGATTCCCCCCAGTGCGCCGCCTCGCCGAGCAGATAGGGATCAACATTCAGTGGGCCGAAGTCGAGCGGGAGGACAAGTTCGTGCCGCGTCATCGCCACCATGCCGTCGGCATCGGCGTAGTATGGCAACGGCTGGAACACGTCGATGGTCGGATCAAACGGCGGCTGAGCCGGCTCGATCCGTCCATATCCAATGGACGAGTGCGAACTCCACGTGAGCCAGTCGTTGAACAGCGGTTCCGACAGGACGGTGAGGTCGCCCCGGAGCCACTCCGTATCATTGGAAAAATCGTTCAGCCGTTCGCGAGCCAGACCCGTGATGGTGACGTTGTCGACCTGCTGGCCGATCTCGAGCAGCGTTTCGTTGTCCTTGCCATCATCCCATTCGTTCTCAAAATACTGTTCGAGGAAGTTGCGGTCGCTGATGTAGCCGACTTCGCTCCTGGCCCAGATATTGTTGGGGAACAAGAACCGATTGCGCCAGAGAAACCGACCTCGATTCTGATCCGCGAGGGGCAGGTTGCGGCGGTCCAATCCGAGATTGTCTGTCCCGTCGTCGTAGATGTAGTACGCGTCCCCCATGCCGCTATAGAGCGTGGGAATGCCGAAGATTTCTGTTGCACCGCGGTACTCCGCCGCCGAGCCGACTCCGGGACCCCGATCCGAAAGATAGTCCAGTTGCAGGTCCCAGTCCGTCTTCGGCGGCAGGTTGAGCCCGAAGAGCGACTCGATGTTCCACGTCGTGCGCAGCTGCGCCCCGAAAATGCGGTCATACTCGACCCGCACGTTCCGAAGAGGAATCTGGGGATCTTCAGCCGGGGCGCTGACCACCGGTGTGTACAGAATGGGCACGTCTCCAATCAGGAACCGGTTGTCGTACGACGTAATCCACAACGAGGAGAAATCGTCGGGATCATTCGGATTGACGGTCCAGGGATAGGGATTGCCGGGACGGCGCTCCAGAAAGATATCAGCGGCCTGTAACCGATAACCGGGCTTGCCGAACTGGCTGCCGGTGACCCAGGCGTCCTGCGCGTGAAAACTGTCCCGGCCGAGTTGACGCACGCGTCCGGCACGCAGCCGAACGTCCCCTTCCCAATCGGAAAGGAAGGAACGCAGTTCCACGTTATCGAAGGCCCCCTGATCGTGGCGGACATCATAAAATCCGTGCGACGCGCGCAGGACATGGTCCCCCTGCCGCACAACGATGTTCCCCTCAAGGTAGATCTGGAACGGGGTGTCCGGGTCGAGATCGGCGCCGAAGCTCAGGTCGTTCAGACGTCGCGGATCGGTCCAGATCACCGCACGGTCGGCGGAAAGATCAATCGTGCCGAGTTGCGTCACACCACCGACCGAAACCGGCACGCCTTCGACGACGATGTTGACGCCGCGCGTGATTGTCACGATCAATTCCGGCGGGACCGTGTTCTCCGTCTCGTGAGACTGCATTACGAAGCCGATCTCAAAATTGCGAGGCACGATGGTGACGTGCCGTCGATGCACTCCGTAGGGTGCGGAGGGACTGACCAGGCCGGGTGCGGCCCCGCCGCCGAATCCTCCGGGCGCTGGAAGTTCGGGCACCGTATGTTGAACTGTCTGGACGACGCTCGGCCTTAAGTGGCGGGTTTGCTCGGCGGCACGAATATACAACTGATCGTGTGTCGCCGGTTTTCCATGGAACGGCTCCCCGCCGTGAAACGTCGTGCCGCCCAGCGTTTTCAGCTCGGCGACCAACGACGGCGGAACCCGCTGTCCGTCGATTCGCGACGCGCGGACCTGCCCTTCCAGATACATCACCATCCGGTCTTCAACCTGATCTTTGAATTCCTTCTGAACGAGCCACAACACCATGCGTTCAGCCGCATAGACCTCATCGCCCTGGGTGACCTGACAACGGCCACGCAGCAGGAGCACGGTCGTCCCCTGATCGCTCCATTGCTGAGCATGATCGGCGACGATGCCGATCGGCTGGACGCTGACCGCGGGATCAGCGGACGGAGTGCTGCTGAAGGGCCCCAGAGACAAACGGGGCAGCGAGGGAAGGGAGAGTTGAGCCGCGGCGTCGTGCGATGGACCGACAATCATCCCTCCCAGCGCGCCGCAGAGCAGCGCACCGGCAGCGAACACCCTTCGCAGGGTCCGTGCCCAGGCGGATGAAAAGCGTCGGTCCATAAGGGAGGCCGTCGGGTGGGATCGGCCATGGGAAGCGCGACGGCGCCCGATGCGTCCATCGGACGGACGATACGCACTGCCTTGTCAGGAGGGGAGATCGCCGGCACCGAAAACGCCGGCTTGGGACGGGACACAACCCGATCGCCGACACTCCGGGACGTCGCGTCACGGTCGAGTCGAGAAACGTGCTGGGTCGAGACAAAATGGACGAAATGGGGCGGGATTATACGGCCAGTTTTGAGCCACTGTCAATAAGGGATCGGACCGCACGCGGATCGCATAACCCACTGTGTCAAAAGTGGTTACGACACACCACATCGCCCCGACCGACTCATCTCGTGCCGTCTGGCGATTCCTGCGAGGTCGACCGTCCACCGACAGCACGCGCTGCAAGCAGTGCAATCACCGGTGTCACCGGAGCCCGCATGCGGGCATCGGTCCAGTACACGACATGCACCAGAGAGAACGCCAGAACCAGAAGCAGCGCCGGCATCCATGTGTCCGCTTCGTTCGACAGGACGAGGATGACACCGCAAACCGCCAGAAGAAACGTCGCCCCATAAAAAAGTCCAATCGTGATGCGTGCCACGGACGGGACTCGGGTTCCGTCGATCCCTGCGGGGGTCAAACTCCAGAATCGACCAACCCGCAGTCGACAGGCGTGCCAGAAGCGGCGGGGATCTTCACGGATGTGCTCTCGCGCGCGGGCACTCATCCAGTGGTCACGTGCCACTTCGCCGGTGACGCCCGCGACATCCATTTCCTGGTTCAAAGATTCGGCCCATGCCTCTTGCCCCCCCCCCACCGACCCGTCCCAGATTGTTCCCCAAGGCTGGTCGACGACCTCCCGATAGTACGCCGGATTGTTTCCCAGCAGGAGCGTATAGCCGCCGTGCGTCGTCATGAGAATGGGCGATCCCATGACCAGGACGTTTCGCACAACCCAGGGGGACACCATGACCGCGGACGCCGCCAAAGCCATCCAGGGGACCGACCGCCTGACCACGCTGTTCCTGGCACGGGCGGCGTGAGTCCGCCAGCGAGGGCACCCACCGCAATGCCACCAGGTCCGCCAAACGTTCACAAAGCTTGGCAACAGACCCAATCCAAATAATACCACCCTCGCTCCCACCTGCCCGCCGGTGCCGCGACTTGCAGCCATTGTCACCAGGAGCCGCCGTCGTCAGCAGCGTCATCAGCGTTTCCGGTCATGGAAAAGTCGCCGCCTGCCAGACGAGGAGTGGATCGAGGGCTACCAGTGCAGCTGCCGGATTGGCTGGCCACATCCGAGCAACGCCCGGAGTCGATAGGTCAAATACACCGTTGCACCCCCATCAGGAGTTGCAGGGAGGCCCGTCCCAGAGCGAATGTGTTGTCCCGGTGACAACGAGCAGGCACGATAAAGCGGCGGTCGATAGGCCGTCGGGACCTCACTCCCGGGGACGGAAAATCCGCGGCCTGCGGCGATTCCTTCGGCCAGTGCCATGTAGATGTCTCGATCCTGATGGAGATTCTCCGGCCAGAAGGTCGCCACTCCGGCCCGAAAGAGCGCGGCCCCCATCAGCACGCCAATCAGGAACATTCGGGAATGTCGCATCAATCGTGCAGACTCGCGATCTGGGCGGCCGACGACGGTCGGAACTGTGAGAAATGTACGATTGCCGCTTGCGGAGTCACGCGTCAATCTGGTCTGATTTGCCCAAATGGCGGGTTCGGGCGGCGCGAGGACGATCGAGGCAGACTCTGAAGACGTTGCCGCGAAACGTCCGTATCGAGGTTGCCCGCTCCCGGGACAACGGTGGGACCATCCCACAAAATCCGTGCCAGGGACGCTCATCCGGACACGTCAAACTCTAACAATATCCCCCTCACGATGCCGCGCCCCGCGAATCAACCGACCCTGCTGGCCCGCGTGGCCGACAGGTTTGTACGGCATCGCCGCGGACTGCTCGGCATCGCAGCGCTGTTGGTCCTCGCCGCAATTCTTCCGGCACTGCAACTGCAGTTGGATGAGACGATCGAGTCGTTCTATGCGCCCGGCGATCCCTATCTGCTGGCCTATCAGAGAAGCAAGCAGTCATTCGGCGGCGACGAATTCGTGTTCGTCGCCTATCAGGATCCCGAATTGCTCGCAACCGAGGGACTCGACCGCGTTCAGCAGTTTTCGAGTCAACTGAGCGCCGTGCCGGGAGTCCGCGCGGAAAGCACGCAGGATCTCTCCAAGACCATGCGGCCCGCGGCGGTCGGGTTGGCCGTGCGGATGTTTCTGAGGTTCCCACGGACGCATGACAATCTGATTCACTTCTCCGAACGCGTCCTGATTGGCGACGACCAGAAGACGACGGCGATCGTTCTCAGGCTGTTACCGGAGGGGGAAGCCCGCGACGCGCAAGGCCGGCCGGTCTCACGGACGGAAACATTCCGTCAGATCCGTCAGCTGGCGGAGAGTCATGTGCCGCGCGCGTATGTGAGCGGCGAACCCGTGATGATCCACGACATGTTTCGTTATGTGGAACAGGATGGCGCCCTTCTGGGGATTGCTTCGTCGACGTTGCTCATCATCGTGATCTTCGTCTTGTTCCGGAGCCTGCGCTGGGTCGTCCTGCCGTTGCTGGTCGTCCATGCCGCGCTGCTGTGGACCAAGGCGCTCCTCGTGGTCTCCGGTATGAAGCTCAGCATGGTGAGTTCGATTCTCACGAGCCTGATCACGATCATCGGCATCGCCACGGTGACGCATGTGACAGTGCGTTTTCGTGAGATGCGCAACGCGGGGCTGGACCGTTTTGACGCCTTCCGCCAGACGTTCATCGACCTCGCCGGGCCGACGTTCTGGTCCTGCGCCACCACGGCGATCGGGTTTGGCGCCCTGCTCTCCAGCGGGATCACTCCCGTCCGCAGTTTTGGCGTCATGGTGGCCCTGGGAACAATGCTCGTCCTCGCAGCCGCAGCGATGATTCTTCCAGGAGGAATCCTCGTCGGCACGGTCGTCGCGGATCCGCGCCAGGCGCCCGCCGAACAGCAATTAATCGGGCTGCTGCGGCGAGTGAGCCACGGAGTCGAACACCATTCCACGTTGATGCTGTCGGCCTTGACGTTGCTTTGCCTGGGAGCGGCTGCCGGATTCCTGTGGCTCGAAGTCGAAACCGACTTCACCAAGAACTTCCGCGTGAGCAGTCCGATCGTGCAATCCGTGCGTTTCTTCGAGGATTATCTGGGGGGCGTGGGGAACTGGGAGATTGATTTCGATGCCCCCGTTGAGTCGGTGAGTCCCCGCACCGACTCCCAAGCGGAGTCAGCAGACGATCATCCGTCGGACGCGCCTGACGACGCCGAGCCGCCCCCTGAGGGACTCACGTTTGAGTTTCTCGATCGCGTTGCGGAGACGGCGAAGAGGGTGCGGAACGTTTCCATACGCGAGACTGCGGGACGCTCCGAAGTCGTCGAAACCGCCAATGAAGCCGCACTCGACGATGACCAGGCCGAAATGGCTGAGGGTGTCGCCCTCCCGGAAGCGTTCGGTGACGATCCTATTGACGACGAGTCACCCGGTGAGAGCGAGACGCCAGACGCCATAAGCCCCACGAAGGTCGTCGCACTCTCCGACGGCATCGGGTTCATCCCCAACATTGCGGCCCGATCGCTGGAGCAAAAGCGGGATGTGCTGAAAACGCTCCAACCCGAGTTCGAAGTCAGCCTGTATAACCCGCAGCAGGGTCGCATGCGGATCATGCTTCGAGCCAAAGAGCAACAACCTGCCGGCACGAAGCTGCAATTGATCGAACAGGCGGAACAAGCCGCCCGCGAGGAGTTTCCCGACGCCAAAGCCACCGGGCTCTACGTGCTGCTGGCTCATCTGATTCAAAGCCTGCTCGGCGATCAACTGGTCAGCTTCTGCCTGGCGGCCGCCGGCATTCTGATCATGATGACGATCGCGTTTCGCAGCTTTCGCGTAGGGTTGATGATGCTGGTCCCCAACACATTCCCGATTCTGCTGGTCATCGGCGGCATGGGATGGGCCGGCGTGCCGATCAACATCGGCACTGCCATGATCGCCAGTGTGTCAATGGGGCTGACGGTCGATTCGAGTATTCATTATCTCGCCGGTTACCGCCGCGCCCGACAGGCCGGGCAAAGCCACTACGAAGCGATCCACGAGACCCATCGCGACATCGGCCGATCGCTGGTGCTGGCGAACGTGGCACTGGTGCTCGGCTTCACCGTCCTCTCTCTGTCCAACTTTATCCCGCTGATTTACTTCGGCGTGCTTGTGAGCATCGCCATGCTGGGTGGGTTGTTGGGCGATCTG
Source organism: Planctomycetaceae bacterium (assembly GCA_019636315.1). GTDB lineage: Bacteria > Planctomycetota > Planctomycetia > Planctomycetales > Planctomycetaceae > JAHBXU01. The sequence continues at coordinate 8,673 of JAHBXU010000053.1, forward strand.
GTCCTGCTGCCGCTGCTGATGTACTGGATTCCCGTGCCCTTCGAGAAACCAGCGCCGCTCGGACCGCCATCGACCCCGGGCGACGTTCCATCACATGAATGACATCCGTGGTGAAACTGGTGCAGGCATCGGGTGCCGTCGCCGGCTCTGCTGGCCTTGATACGAGCCCTCGCCATCGGAATCTCTGTTGTCAGCCGCCCCGGCTTTTCCGATTTTGCGGCCGCACGCCCGCCAGAAGCGTACTAGACTTCAGCACCGGGCTCCCGGGAGCATCCCATCATATGCCGCGACTGATCGAGTTTCTTCTTCATCGGTGGCAATCCGCCACGCTAATAGACTACGCGCACTGCGTGCTCGCCATCATTATTGTCGGCTGGTTCTTTTCACGAACCGAGCGCTGAATCACGATGCGCGCAGTGGATGCGCGTCGATCAGACCGCCGGATTCAGCCGACCTCGTTCAAGCGATCGAGCAGGATCTCGATCATCAGCGGATGCAACCCCAGGGGGGGACAGACCCGGCAGCGCACTGGGGCATGGTCGCTCTCGAACTTCCGTCGGAACGCCTCCAGGTCTTCCGTCACATGCGCGCCGGCCGACAGGAACCACGGAAGCATGCGCACCTCGGTCGCGCCGCGTTCGATGCACGCCTGCAATCCCCTGGGAATTGAAGGCTCGGACAGTTCCAGGTACGCATGCTCCACGATGTCGTCCGGCCGACGGGCAGACAGCAACTCCGCCAGGCGCGTCAAGTCATCATTCGCCGCCTGCACGCGGCTGCCGTGCGCAATTAACAGGATGGCGGTCGACATGCTGGTGGTTTGGCGGTGAGGCCCAAGGTTCTCTACGTCTGCCGAGATCCGCGCGGGCGCCCGACGATCCCCGTTCTCAAATCGCAGGTGCATCGTGAGGCATTTCTGGTAGACTTGGCAAGACTTCCTTCGTTGTCGATCAGGAGCGAATCCGATGCTGAGCATTCTCGGGCGTCGTCAGCGGACTTGTCAGGGCTGGTCGCGACGGCGGTTGCTTCAGGCGGGCGGAGCCGGTTTGTTTGGGATGTCGCTCCCCAGGCTGCTCGCCGCAGAATCCACGGGAGACCTGCACGAGCCGCGTGCCAGGTCCGTGATCTTTCTACTGCTGTTTGGTGGCCCGAGCCAGCTCGAGACGTTCGATATGAAGCCCGAGGCCGCGGACACGATCCGTGGGCCGTTTGTGCCGATCGATTCCCGCACACCGGGTTTGCGGATTTGCGAGCATCTTCCGTTGCTCGCCGAGACGTCCGACCGCTTCACCGTCGTGAAGACGCTCAGCCACAGTTACAACGACCACAGCGGCGGCGGGCACTATATCCAAACCGGACATCGCTGGAACGTTCCGATCGGCGGCGGATTCAACGTCACTCCCAACGACTGGCCATCGATGGGATCGGTCGTCGATTGTCTCACGCAACAGTCGCATGGATTGCCCTCGCATGCCCCCCACTATGCGGTGCTGCCCAATTCGCTCGGCCGCATTCAAGAATACAACCTGCAGCTCCGCCGGCCCGGGGAGACCGCCGGCTGGCTTGGCCGCCGCTACGATCCACTGACCACCAAGATCGACAAACGGGACAAGAACGACAACCCCTATTGGCGAGACTGCGCTGACGAGGAGCTGACGTTTCAGATCCAGGGCATGCACGCCGATGAGGCCCTGACGCTCGATCGGCTGGACCGGCGTCGGTCGCTGCTCACGCAGTTCGACGACGCCCGTTCGGCTCTCGCAGATGCGTCCGCATCGACCTATGGGCAGTTTCAGCAACGGGCGCTGTCCCTCGTCACGTCGCCTCAAACGCGCGAAGCCCTCGACGTCACGCGCGAGCCCGCCACGCTCCGGGACCGTTACGGGCGGCATCTATTCGGTCAATCGGTGCTGACGGCCCGCCGCCTTGTGGAAGCCGGCACACGGTTCGTCACGGTGCACTACGATTGTGTCGACGGCTACAGTTGGGATTCGCACGTCCATAGCACGGACGTGAAGAACCATCTGTTGCCGACGCTCGATCAGGCCCTTTCCGCTTTGTTGCTCGATCTCGAAGAGCGCGGCCTGCTCGATGAAACACTGATCGTCTGTCTGGGCGAGATGGGTCGCACGCCGCAGGCGAACAAGACCTGGGGCCGCGGGCACTGGAGCACGCTGTTCCCCGCCGTCCTTGCCGGCGCCGGCATCCGCGGCGGCACAATCCACGGCGAAACTGACGCCGACGCCGCCTACGCCATCACCCCGCCGCACTCTCCCGAAGATCTCGCCGCGACGATCTACCACACCCTCGGCATCTCCTCCGAAACGCGCCTCCCTGGCCGCGACGGACGGCCCATGTTCCTCACAGACGGCGGCGAAGTGATACGGGGATTGTTCGGATAAATCACCTCAGCCCGTTTCGCCGCGACCTCAGACCGAATGGCGCGGACCGCGTTTGGGGAGCCAGCGGCCCACGCGGGACCGATAGTTGTCGTACTGAGGGCCGTACTTGAGCTCAAGATGACGCTCTTCGTACAGCACGACGAACAGATGAAATCCAATGAACGCCAGCACGAAGTAGATCAACAGACGCAGCGAGAGAAATAGCACGGCCCACCCCAGAATGATGGCGAACACACCGACATACAGAGGATTGCGGAGATAACGATACAGCCCCTGCACGACCAGCCGTTTGGGCGCGTCGACCGGGGCAGGCGTCCCGCGGCCGATGGTGGCGAAGTCCCAAACGCAACTCAGAAAGAGGCCCAGGCCGATGGCGAAGAGCGGTAGCGAAGCCGCGATCGTCCAGTCCGCCGCGATCTCACGCTTCTTTACCAGCAGTAGCGGCACATACACCGCGAATGTCGCGGGGACCAGCACCGTATAGACCAGGTTCTTAAGGAACAGGAGCATGGCGCGGCCTCCGAGGTTTCGACTGGTTGATGGGCGTGTCCTTCAGGGAGTGCGTTCGAGAAACCCTCGCACCGCCTGCGCCAGCGGTCGAGGCGCTTCCACCATCAGTGCGTGCGATGAACCGGCGATCCAGGCGATCTCGATGTTCGGACGATCGGGGATTTGTAGGGCCTTGCGATCCGGGCGGGGTTTGCCGCGGTCTCCCCAAATGTGAAGCATCGGCGCCTCAGCT
>JAHBXU010000530.1 GCA_019636315.1 Planctomycetaceae bacterium
GATTCAATCAGGGAGTCACTTCATGGGACCGGAAGAGAAGGCGAAGGAACTGGGCGTCAACCTGTCAGAGCAAAAGCCGGGTTATCTCAATTTGTGTGCACGAACTGGCAACCTGCTCATTTCATCCGGACATACCAGCGACCTGAAGGGCATGCTTGGCGCGGGCCTGACCGTCGAGCAGGGATATGAAGCGGCCAAGGACTGTGCAAAGAAGATTCTCCGCTCGGTCCACAACGCGCATGGCACACTCGATGGTCTGCGCGTGATCAAACTGCTGGGCTGTGTGTACTCCGCCCCGGGGTTTACCGATCAGCACCTGGTGATCAACGGCGCGTCTGATCTCCTGCACGAGATTTTCGGTAAGGAGGGAGACGGGTATCACGCGCGGAGCGCGCTGGGCTTCGCGGCACTCCCCACCGGAGCGGCAGTCGAGGTTGAGGCGATCTTCGAGATCAAATCGGAGTAGTCGGCAATCCAGCGAACTCCCAGGCCGACGGCTCCGCCGTCGAACGACGATGTTCAGACTCGCATCATGGGAGATCACGATATCTGGCCGTCCCCCGCGCGACGACCGACGGCGGAGCCGTCGGCTTGAGAAGTGGTTGCATTCGCGTTGATCACTGGAGTTCATGCCATGAGCCGCATCTTGTTGTTGATTGCCGTCGTCTGGTCCTTGCCTCTCATGGCGGAAGACTGGCCGCAGTTTCGCGGTCCGAACTGTTCGGGCGTCTCGGCGGCGTCGACGCAGCTGCCCGTCGAGTTCTCAGCGGACGAGGGAGTCGCGTGGTCGGCCCCCCTGGGTGACGGCATCGGGTGCCCGGTGGTGGCGAGCGGCCGCGTGTTCACCACGGCGATGTTCGGGTCAGACGAAGTCGGGTTGTGCGCCTTCGACGCCATGACGGGCGAGAAACTTTGGGAACGCAAGTGGCCGATCGGCGATCGGGCCGAAATCCATGCCACGAACAGTCACGCCTCGACGACTCCTTGTGCGGACGACGAACGCGTGTATGCCTATTTTTGCACGATTGGACTCGTCGCTGTCGATGCCCTCACGGGCGCGGATGCGTGGCATCAGGAACTCCCCGTGCCGTACTTCGTTTTCAAGTGGGGTCCCGGCATGTCGCCCGTGCTCCACAAGGACCTCGTGTTGTTCTGTCAGGACGACGACCTTAACCCGGCGTTGTATGCGTTCGATAAACGAACCGGCGAACTCCGCTGGCGCGACGATCGCGGCGACATGGCGGTCAACTACTCGCACCCGGTGATCTGCTCGACGGAGCAGGGGGATGAACTTGTCGTCGCCGGCACCGGAATTCTGGTGGGCTACGATCCCGACACGGGAGAACGACTGTGGCGGGCACGGACGCTGCTCCGCAACATCAAGACAACGCCGGTCAGCCGCGAGGGATTGATCTACATTTCGCTCCAGAGCCGCGGGATTGCGAACCAGTGGATTCTGTCCGTCGATCAGGCGGAAACCGGCAACAGCGATGGCAAGTTGACGCGGGAGGAAATCCAGGCGTTTGTGGGCGCGCGACAGGTGCCCGAAGAGTTCTTCGAGAGAACGTTCGGCCGCGGCGATACGAACGGCGACGGCGCCCTGGAGGGAGAAGAGATTGACCTCGCCTTCCTCAGCCCGGAGAACTTCGCAGGAGCCGCTTACAATTCAGGAGACGCCGAAGATGAGTTTATCGTGGCCGTTCAAGGAGGAGGCCGCGGCGATGTGACCGACACGCACGTTCTGTGGAAGCATGAAACAAAGCATACCGACCATATCGTCTCGCCGCTGATAGTGGACGACCGCATGCTGCTCATCAAGGAAGGGGGGATTGCCACCTGCTTTGAGACAGAGCGGGGCGAGGCTCTGTTCGGCCCCGCGCGGATCAATAACGCCAGCAGCTATTTTGCCTCACCCGTCTCCGGGGGCGGCAAGATCTATATCTGTGGCGAGAACGGTAAAGTCGTCGTACTCCGCAGCGGGCCAAAGCTCGAGGTGCTGGCCGTGAACGACCTGGGAGATCCGATCCTCGGCTCGCCCGCGATTGCCGACGATTCGCTGTTCATCCGCACGCGCACGAGTCTGAAGTGTTTTCGATAGGTGACTGAGGCGGGGGGAACAGACAAATGGCGGCGGCGAGTGCTTCGAGCGGGGGCTTCACGACCATCGACTGGGCGATTCTCGTGGCATATGCCGCGTCGACGCTCGGACTGGGTTGGTACTATAGCCGCCAGCAGAAGTCGACCGAGGAGTACTTCGTCGGCAGCGGGAAGATGAACCCGTTTCTGATCGGGATCTCGCTGTTCGCCACACTGTTGAGCACGATCTCTTATCGGCAGATGCCCGGAGAAGCGCTCGGCATGGGTCCGGTCAACATGACGACCATGCTGGCGCTGCCCTTCGTTTATCTCGTCGTGGGGTATGTTCTGCTTCCTTTATATATGCAGCAGCGGGTGACGAGCGCCTACGAATTGCTGGAATCGAAATTGGGACTGAGCGTGCGTCTGCTGGGCGCCGTGCTGTTCGTCATCCTGCGATTGGTGTGGATGTCGTTGCTGGTCTACCTCACCTCCGATGCGATGACCATCATGTTGGGCCTGGGAAAGGAATATATCCCGTTGGTCGCGTTGGTCACCGGGCTGGTCTCGGTCGTCTATACCTCGATCGGCGGATTGCGGGCGGTGGTGATCACGGATCTGATGCAGACGCTGCTGCTGTACGGGGGCGCGCTGCTGGTCATCGGCACCGTGACCTACCACTTTGGGGGAATCGGATGGTTCCCCAGAGAGTGGAATCCAACGTGGGACACCCAGCCGATCTTTCCCTCCGACCCGTCGACGCGCGTGACCGTCGTGGGATCGATTTTGAGCTTCTTCATCTGGCACGTGTGCACGGCCGGCGGCGATCAGACCTGTGTGCAGCGGTTCATGGCAACCGAAGATGCGCGCGCGGCCCGCAAGGCTTTCGCCGTGCAGATGGCCGCATCGGTCCTGATCATCGTCACGCTGGGATTGGTCGGATTCGCCCTGCTCGGATTCTTTGAGACGCATCCCGAATTAATTCCCGGTGGGGGAGATCTGAAATCGAAAGCGGACGATATTTTTCCCTATTTCATTGTGCACCATCTGCCGCCCGGCATCACGGGACTGGTCGTCGCCGGCATGTTTGCTGCAGCGATGTCCAGCATCGATTCGGGGGTGAATTCCATCACGGCCGTCGTGATGACCGACGGGTTTGACCGTTTTGGACGGCCAGCAAAGACGGAACGTGAGCACGTCACCAAGGCCCGTTGGCTGGCGTTCGCCATCGGCGCGGCCGCCATCATCGGCAGTTCACAGATCGGCAGCGTCCCCGGCAACATCACGGCCGTCACCCATAAGACGTCCAACCTGCTGACGACGCCGATATTCGGGCTGTTCTTCTATGCGTTGTTCGTTCCCTTCGCCACACCACTCGGCGTGTGGATCGGGACGTTCTGTGGGATCACGGCAGCAATTCTTGTGGGATTCTCCGGACCGATTTTCGGCATGGTGCCCGGCACCAACCTCGATCCGATCAGCTTTCAATGGATCGCGCCCATCGCGATCACGGCCAATCTCGTCACGGGCTGCCTGGCCAGCCTGCTGCTCCCTTTCGGCCGGCGGCTTCCCTCAACGCCCTGAGCATTCGCGACGAACCGGATGTGGGTGCGGCAGCTGGCGATGAGTCGCGGCGGCCTTTGCTCCCTGCTCGTTTGGCCTGGGAGTTCAGACGTCGTGCCGCCGCTCACTCCCGCCGACCGTCCAGACGCAGTAAACTCCCGTTCCGCAGTATTTCGAACCTCAATGTGATGAGCACATTATGCGACGCAGCAAGACACTGGCGAGGCTGAGGAATCACGACGTCGTCCGCATGTGCTGTCTGGGGCACAATATCCCCGGCTTCGTCAAACAGGCGGCTC
>JAHBXU010000531.1 GCA_019636315.1 Planctomycetaceae bacterium
CTCGGATACGCACTCGACGAGGAGACGTTTCAGAATGCGTTCGACGACTTCATCGCGCTGGCCGACAAGAAGAAGGACGTCTACGACTCCGACATCGCGGCTCTGATCGAGCAGCGCGCCCATCAGACGCCGTCCACGTGGAGCATGACGAAGTTTCACGTCTTTGCGGGGACGGGCACCATCCCCACCGCGACGATCGCCCTCACCCACGAGGACGGCCGTACTGAACAGGACGCGTCCACCGGCGACGGACCGGTCGATGCAGCTTTCCGCTGCCTCGAACGAATCGTCGGCATCGAGGCGACGCTCCGCGAGTACAACGTCCGCAGCGTCTCCAGCGGCAAGGACGCGATGGGAGAGGTCACCGTCGAAATCGCCAGTCTCGGCCGCACCTACCACGGCAAAGGTCTGAGCACAGACATCATCGAGGCTTCCGCGCTGGCCTACCTGCAGGCGCTCAACAAGGCACTCGCCGCAAACGGACGTGAACCGCACAAGGCCCACGGGGTGTGATCGCCAAACTTGAGGTCGGCTCAGCGACTCAATCGCGACACGACGGACGGCGTCACCAGGACAACGAACGCGGTCTCTGATAGTTCCGCGCTGATGCTGGTGGCCTTAAACATGCGGTTGACGTAGGGAACATTGCCGATCACGGGAACTGTGGTTGCAGCGGCGGTTCTGCGGGTTGATGTCAACCCGCACAGGACGCACGTCTTGGCGAAGTCCATCTCGACAGACGAGTTCACCGCCCGCGACGTCAGACCCGGGATGGTGATGTCTTTGAGCTTGACCGCGTTCGCAAAGTCCCGTTCGCTCACGGATGCCTGGAAGTGCAATCGAACGCGGCCGCTTTCGAGAATGATGGGATGGACGGTCGCCCGGACGCCGAATTCCTTGAATTCGGCTCTAACTGAGTCTTTCTCCCCCGGAATGAGGATCGGGAATTCGCCGCCGCTGAGCAGAGACGCCTCACGATTGTCTATCGTCACTCCGGCCGGGCACGCCAGGAGTTTCGCGTGCCCCTGTTCAATGAGGGCGTCGATAAGCCGGGCGGCGTGCTGCGCGTCCATGATGAGCGGCGACTCGGGTTCGTGCGTGGCCGTTGTCGGAATCGGATGCACGGCGGTCCCGGTGTTGTCGCCGCCTGCGATGGGGAGTCCCGCCTTGCGTCCTTCCACGGCGTCGACCTCGACGATGCGAATCTGCACGAAGATCTGCGTCGACTCGTCCAGCAACTCTTCGAGTTCGCGGACCTCCCGCTGCTGTTCGGCGACTTGCTGCCGCAGCCAGGCGAGCCGCGCTCGAGCTTGCTGTTCCAGTTGCGCGTCGAGTTCACCCGGGATCTCCGCCCCGCAAACTGAGGCGGCCAACAGGCCAAATACCGCGATCCAGCAGCAGGCACGGACGAGCATGGGAAAAGGCCTTTCATGCAAACGACACTTCGTGGCAATGAAACGTGACCGAACTCACATGGCCGTTGCATTCGCCGCGGCTCGCAACATCTCCTCCCAAGCCGGCGGCTTTGCCGTCGAACGGCGGTGGTCAACGCACACAAACCGTCTGGGTGGAGTCGGAACACCCGCGAGCGATCGTCCGACGGCGGAGCCGCCGGCTTGGGAACCTGCGGCAAACGGCAACTCGCGGCTACGGTTCTGCGCGTGGGACCCGCTTGGGCGTCACGAGAATCAACAGGGACCGCTCCTGCGGCGGATGCTCGTGAGCGATCTGTTTGAAGACGCGATCCCGACCGGGAACCGGGACACCGTCCAACACGGCCACACCGCCGATCGCTTCCGTCGGGCCATTTGTGCGCGACGTCATTCCCCCGACGAGCATCGTTTGGCCGAAATCCATTTCAACCTGCGTGTTGATTCGTCGCGTCGTGATTCCCGGCACGAGATGGCCGCCCACAGGGACGCCTTTCGAGAAGTCGCGTTCACTGATCTCGGGAGCGATGTCGAGCTTCAAACGGCCGTTGTCGAGAATCAGCGGCATGACCTCTGCACTGATGCCGAACTGCCGCCATTCCACGGACATGTTCCCCCCACGCTGGGGAACAGGAATCGGGAACTCTCCACCGACGTTGATCGATGCCGGCCGTCCGCTCCTGGTGATGATTTGTGGACAGGAGAGAATTGTCGCCGCGCCGGCACGGCGCAAGGTTTCGATCAGCGACTCTGCCGATTCACACGGAACAACGGTCGGCAGAATCGGTCCGTTGGCCGCGGAGACGAGTCGCTCAATCAGATTCGTCTGAGGCTCGGATGCGTCATGAAACGTCAGGCCCAGTTTCTCGACAAGTGCGGTATTGACCTCGGCCATCATGATCGACACGTGCACTTGCTCGGAATCCGGTGCGAGCTGTTCCAGCTTGCGGATCTCTGACTGGATCCCGGCCAATTGCTGCCGCAATTCGGCGAGCCGCGCGGCGGATTCGCGCTCCAATCGATCGGCCGTCTGTCGCAGTTCGGCGGCTCGATCGCACAACTCGTCCGCCAACTGGCCGACGGCGGCGGCTTCCAGATGTTCGGCCGCGCGGCGGAGATGCTGAACGGGGTTGAGATGATCCGCCTGCTGCGGAGGCAGGGCATTCGCAACCGGCAACGGAACAGCCGCGGCGGTGACAATGGGTGTCGGCTGCGGATGAACAATGCGACGAATCCGCACCGGCGCTGGCTCACCCGGCGCCGCCACGGGGGTATCCGACCCGGAGACTGCAATCCCCCACACGCACAACAAACCGACCACGCAACACAGACAGCGGGCCATCGCGAGCCTCCTTGCGAATTTCGAGCCGAACTCGCGGGGAGGGGTATCAGGATTTGCAGTTCCCGTCAATCCGGGGTTTCACGGTCATTGGGCGACCGATCGCGAACCTTGCGGCGATCCGGTGATGGGAATGCCGAACGGCAGCGGTCGCGCCGCAACCTCAAACCCCTGATCGTGCACGAATTCCTGCAGTTCGCGATGCAGCGCGAAGCTGTCGGGATACACCCAGAACGTCAGCGTGGCATCCGGGCCTGCGTGACGGAGGGCGGCCAAGAATCGTCCGTGCGGATGGAGCGCCTGCTCCGCGGTCTCGGTGATCATGCCCGGTTGCGGTCGAATCTGGAACTCGGTGAGGCCTGAACGAATGACGGCCTGCCCCCGACGCAAATCGTCGATCAGCGAAGTCGGCAACCGCTCCACGACGTACTCCATGCGAAACCCCTGAAGCGGGCCGACGGAGCCGACATAGCGTTCCGTCCGCAGGACGTCGTCGCGTCTCCGTTCCAACTGCCGCTTCAGTTCTTCCCCCAGTTCGTCGATCGGCACCACCGCCACGCGGCCGCCAGAAAGCAGAAAGTGCACTTCCTTCCCTTCCACCTTGCGTCCCACGGGCGTCAACTTGTGTTTGAGGACCGTGGTCGGAGGCTGTTCGGCTTCGGTTTCCGCCAATGTGACCTGCAATGTCGCCAGAACCTGCTGTTTGGCGGAAAGCGTCTGCTCCTGTTTCTCCAGGGCTTGTTTCCCGCGTTCCCAGGCCGCACGAGCTTCTTCAGCCGCGCGGGTTGCGGCATCACGCTCCTGGCGTGCGCGATCGGACAATGTGACCGCGGACTCAACTTCCGTCGTCAGCGTTTGCCGTCGTGAACGAAGTTGTTCCAACTGCTGTTCCAGGTCCGTGACGGTGTCGACCAATTCGCGTGCGAGCGGCGGCGACTCAGCAAGGGGAGGCTGCTCAATCGGTTCCGGTTCTTTGGGCGCTCGCGAAGGAACAGAACGGACGGGGACGGCGCAATCCGTCACCGGCTCTTCCGACAGATCGGGGTGCGGGTCGGCAACCACCAGTTCGACGGCGGGCGGATCGACGGCAACCGAGTCGGCCGACTTGACAGGGGTCTGACTGACACGAACACCGGCGATCACAATCAGGATGATCAGGATGCCGAC
>JAHBXU010000532.1 GCA_019636315.1 Planctomycetaceae bacterium
CGAGAACTGGTCCACGTACCTGCCGCGCTTCGTGAAGGTGATGCCGCTCGAATACAAGCGCGCGCTCGCCGAGATGGCGCAGGAGCAGGCGCGGCGCGGCGGCGCGGCGAAGGCCGTCGAAGTGCGCGCGAACGACTGATTTGCTGTCACCCCCGTGAAGACGGGGGTCCGGCGTGGATTCCCGCCTGCGCGGGAACGACGCGCGAGGGCGTGTAGGGTGCATGGAGCAACGCGAAATGCACCGCGTTCGTGGGCGCAATCTGTCTGTGGTGCATTCCGTTTCACGGCATGCACCCTACGATTGGATTCCCGCCTGCGTGGGAATGACGCGCGGGAACAAGCGCACCTCTCCTGGTGGGTGTGCCCGCCTCTCACGACATCGATGCGGAGGAGTGGGTCAATTTGATCAAAAAAGTCTTCTCGGGTGGCATGCTCCCACGCCGCCAGGCAAGTGAGCATGCGCCGGGCGCCTGAAACGTTTCATGGCGACCCGGCTTTCGCCGTGACGCCATGCCACCTGATTTCACGCCAGGATTGAACGGACCCACTGAGCGAAGCCGCTCTTTCGCTGGCATGTTTGAGGGAAGTCCGTACGATGGCGTGGAATTGGCTCTCTCACGATTGATTCTCTGCTTCGTCAAGGCCTCGCTCCATGAGTTCACCAACCTCGCCGCAGCGCGCCGCTCTCGGATTGGACTTCGGCACTGAGTCCGTCCGTGCGCTCATTGTCGACCTTCAGGGCAACGAATTGGGAGAGGCCAGCAGCAGCTACCGACACGGGCAGATCGTTGACCGGTTGCCGGGAACCAACGAAAAACTTCCCCCCGATTTCGCTCTCCAGCATCCGACGGACTGGATCGACTCAGCAGTGAAAGCTGTGCAGGGAGCGCTCAAGGCGGCGAAACTCAGCGGTGACCAGATTGTCGGCATCGGCGTGGACTTCACCAGTTGCACCATGCTCCCCGCGAAAGCCGACGGAACCCCGCTGTGTCTCGATGCAAAGCTCGCCGGCGAGAAATACGCCTGGCCCAAGCTGTGGAAACACCACGGTGCCAAGGAGCAAACCGATCGCATCAACGAAGTTGCGCAGGCGCGCAACGAATCGTTCCTCCAGCGATACGGCGGCGTGATCGGCCTGGAGTGGTTCTTTCCCAAGATCCTCGAAACACTCGAACACGCGGAGCATGTCTACGATGCGACCGACGTCTGGCTCGAAGCGGGGGACTGGTTCGTCTGGCAACTGGTCGGAGGAGCCGCCAAAGACCTGCCGCGCTCGACCTGTCAGGCCGGCTACAAAGGCATGTGGAGCGCGACGGACGGGTATCCGTCGCGCGACTATCTCGCCGCGGTGAATCCCAAGCTGGCAAATGTCGTCTCCGAAAAGATGCCAGGGCGGCTCTGCCCTCCCGGTTCGTGCGTCGGCGGACTGGTCCCCGACCTCGCCGACCGGATGGGGTTGCCGTCCGGAACTCCCGTCAGTGCGGCCATTATTGATGCCCACGCGGGGGTGCCGGGAGTTGGCGCCGCAGAACCGGGCGTGCTCGTCATGGTGATGGGGACCAGCAGTTGCCACATGCTCAATTCGTTGGAAGAACAGCCGGTCCCCGGGGTCGCCGGTATTGTGAAGGACGGCATTCTCCCCGGCTATTTTGGCTACGAAACGGGACAGGCCGCAGTGGGGGATGCGTTTGACTGGGTGCGTCGGCTGACCGGGCACAATGACTTCAAAGCGCTGACCGAAGCGGCAGCCGAACTCCCTCCCGGAGCGGAGGGGGTCGCCTGTATCGACTGGTTCAACGGCTGCCGCACCCCGCTCATGGACGGCCGTCTCACCGGCCAGTTCACCGGCCTGACGATGAATCACCGGGCAGGCCATCTGTATCGCGCGGCAATGGAGGCATCCGCGTACGGCGTGCGTTGGATTGTCGACTTGCTCCGCGAGCACGGCGTGCCGGTGCAGCGATTCGTCGCCTCCGGAGGATTGCCGCATCACAACCCGCTCCTCGTGCAGATTTACGCCGATGTGCTGGGAGAACCGGTGGAAGTCCATCCGTCGAAGCAAGGCCCGGCGCTGGGAGCGGCCATTCTCGGCGCACTCGCCGCCGGAGAGAAGGCCGGATTCAAGTCCGCGGCGGAAGCCGTCCGCAGCATGGCCGGCCGCGACACCGACACGCGCCGCGTCGAACCGAATGCCACGGCGACAAAACAATATCAACCCTTGTATCAACAATATCGGCGCGAAGCGGATCGGCTTTCCGCATAGGTCCATTAAGTCCCAAGCCGACGGCTTGCCGTCGAACACCGACGCCAGAGTCGTTGGCTTGGCAATGCAATCCAAAGTTCTGGACGCAAGAGGAATCGAAACACGATGAGTCACAATTCAACCAGCGGCGCCGTTCAACCCCTTTCCAGGAAACAAGTCTATCTCATCGCCAGCGGCGACCTGCGGCTGTCGGCCAACCAGACGTGCTGGCCGGCTCAAAAGGAAATGGAAGCGGCGCTGGGGAAGGCGGTGAGCGACCTCGGCTACGAAATCGTGCGGGCGCATCCTTATCAAGAGGGCGAGAAGCACGGGTTCCTCGCGTCGCAGCACGAGGGCATCGAAACTTTCCGCCGCATGGACCCCGATGCGCCGCTCATCGTGGCCGAGGCTGTGTGGCAATATTCGCATCATGTGCTCGCCGGGCTGACGACGCACCGCGGACCGATCCTCACGGCCGCCAACTGGTCCGGGCAGTGGCCGGGCCTCGTGGGCATGCTCAATCTCAACGGCTCGCTCACCAAGGCCGGGGTGAAATACTCCACACTGTGGAGCGAGGACTTTACAGACGAGATGTTCCGCGCGGGCCTCAAGAGCTGGCTGGAGACCGGCGCCTGCTCGCACCCGCTTGCCCACGTCAAGCCGCTCAGCAAGTGCAAAATCGCGGACGACGCCCGCTCGCTGGGAAGGCAACTCGCCGAGACGCTCCAGCGCGACAAGGCCATTATGGGCGTGTTCGACGAAGGCTGCATGGGCATGTTCAATGCCATCATCCCGGATCACCTGCTCAACCCGTGCGGCGTGTTCAAGGAGCGGCTCAGCCAGTCGGCTCTGTACTACGAGGCCACGCAGACTTCGGACGCGGAAGCGACCGCCGTCCGCAAATGGCTCGAAGACGCCGGCATGAAGTTCCACACCGGGACGGATCATGCGACCGAACTGACGGACGCCCAGATCCTCCTGCAATGCAAGATGTACATCGCCGCCGTCCGCATTGCCGACGACTTTGGCTGCGACCTGATCGGCATTCAGTACCAACAGGGTCTCAAGGATCTGCTCCCGGCGAGCGACCTCGTCGAAGGCACCCTCAACAATGCAAGTCGCCCGCCGGTCAAGAGCCGCGATGGCAAGCGCGTGCTCTATGGCGGCCAACCGGTCGTGCACTTCAACGAAGTCGACGAGTGCGCGGGGCTCGATGCGCTGCTCATCAACCGCACGCATGCCGCGCTGGGGCAACCAGTCGAGACCACGCTGCACGACATCCGCTGGGGCGATGCCGACCCGTCGGGAACGGTCGACGACTACGTCTGGGTGTTCCTGATCAGTGGAGCCGCGCCGCCCGAACACTTCATCGGTGGCTGGAAGGGCGCCGACGGCCACCGTCAACCGCCGATGTACTTTCCCAACGGGGGCAGCACGCTGCGCGGCGTGTCGAAGCCGGGCGAGATCGTCTGGTCGCGGATCTTCGTCGAAGATGGCCGACTCAAAATGGACATCGGCCGCGCCCACGTCGTCGAGTTGCCCGAAGAAGAAACCGAGCGCCGCTGGAAGGAAACGACGTACCAGTGGCCCATCATGCACGCCGTGCTCCACGGCGTCACCCGCGACCAGTTGATGGCCAAGCACAAGAGCAACCACATTCAGGTCGCCTACGCCACTGACGCGGCCGCT
>JAHBXU010000533.1 GCA_019636315.1 Planctomycetaceae bacterium
CCACGATCTGATCACTCAAGCGCTGCGCGTAGTTCTCCAGATCCTGCCGTTGATCATCCGTCAATGGTGTGGCGAACAGGTTTGTCAGACCGACGGCGATGTGCGGCGCGGTATGCGAATGCGTGCAACACAGCACGAACTGTGAACGGGGGATGTCGTGCCTTGCGGCGATGCGGCGGTGAATATCCCGCGTCAGCGTTCCCGGAACACCGATCGTATCCACCGAGACGACGACGCACAGCGGCCCGCTGTCTCCCTCTCGGATCGCCATCGACCGCACCCAGAGCGGCTCGTCGACTCCTTCGGCTGGCTCGGACCGATTTCCATAACCAGACAGCCGCAACGGCTGCGTCGGAGTTATGTCCGCTTTACCAAAACCGAACTGCATTGCCGCAGTCTCTGCAGACGCAGAAACCGTCCAGACTGCTGCAACCGTCCAGACCAACACACAAACCACACTACGAACCATCTGTTTTTCTCCGTCAGCGTCGGGCCACTGCGAGCCCACTCATTGTAGTGTCGATGCACCCCGCAAGGAATGAATGTCACGATGATGTGCGCCCCGATTTGGCGAGCCCGTCTGATGCATCGACACCGCCGGGGTTCAGGAGCAACCAAGTGCCACTAACACCTGGTCCTCAAAAGCGGCAATGTCCCATCGGGCTGCAAGCACTTTTTCGACGCGGCGACTGCATTCTGTTCGACCGGTCCCCTCGAGTTGATCTCGCATTGAGACACGCCCCCGAATACATTTGCGGCATTGAGGCGAAGTCGTGAATTTCACTGTCAGCCGAATCAGGAAAGCGATGCCACAATGATTGCTCCGCACGTCGCAGCCTTATCCGTGAGTTGTCTCGGTGTCTCGCTGCTGTTCATCCAGCCCTTCGCTGCCGTTTCCTTCGCGCAAACGAAGCAGGCCGCGTTCCCTGCGGCTCCACGTGGCGTTGTCATCATCGAGCCTCACATTCCCGCGGAGGTCCAAGGGACTCTGCGCTCATTCAACGAATCGTTGAGCCGGGGATTGGATCCCAATGACAATGCTGCGGTGATTTTGGTCGACGTGTGTGGGGAAGGTGTGTTCGAGCCAGCGCTGCGGGACGCATCCATGGCGATGCTGGGAATGGAAGCATTTTCCCCAGCGGGCCCTCGATTCGAGTACATCCCCGCCTACTGTCAACGCGTCAGCACGTCGGACAGCGATTGGGAACAGTTATACGAGCGTCTCCAAACGCAGCTTTTGACCGCCCTCGAAGAGCCATGGCAGCGGGCCGAACGTGAGGACCTGGCGGCCTATCTCGACGTCAATTCGGCGGCGCTCGATGCCGTGGTCGAAGCGGCGAACCGACCTCGATACTATGCCCCTTTATTGTCGACCGAGGATCCTCCCCGGCTGATGTCCGGTTCGTTTCTGATTGAACATCGGCTGCCCTTTTTGACTCGATGCCTTGCATCGCGAGGCCTGTTTCGCTTTGCCGAAGGGAATTTTGATGCGGCGGCGAAGGACCTGATGGCCTGCCACAAACTTGCCGCATTACTGGCCGCCGGATCTCCGCTGGATGTCTCGAATGCCAAGTCGCAGAGCCTGGATGCAAACGCCTTCATGGCAGAAAAGGCGCTTCTCCAATCGGGACAGCTGACGAAGGAACAGACCATCGCGCTCCTGGAATCCATTCGACAACTCCCGGCTCTTCCGACGGCGGAGTTCGCAGCGGATCGGGGAGAACGTGCGATTCTGCATCAGGAGATCGAGTTCCTCAAAGCAGAAGCCATCACGCTCGACGACTACCTGGAAGTGGAGCGCGAGGGCGCGGACCTGGATCGCAGAAGTCCGTCAGTGGTTCTTCAATGGGACCAGGCGTTGCGACGGGCCGACGAACTTCAGGATCGTATTGTAGAAGCATTCCGACTGGACGATCGGGAGATTCAGTCAGCACAATTCCAGATCCTCGACAGTGAGTTAAAAGCCTGGAGAGCGCGGAACGAGACAGAGGAGAATCAACTCTTCAACAACCTTCGCGATGATCCGGAGGCCGCAAGCCAGTGGGTGGGCGAAGACATGGCGAGAGCGCTGCAAAGCAATTGCTGGCAGCGTCGTCATACCGACGATCGAGCCGCCGTTCGACGACGCCTGATCGAGATCGGACTTGCGTTAAAGGCCTTCCAGCTTGAACATCATGAGTTCCCGGCTGCCCTTGATGGTCTCGCCCCTTTCTTTCTCCCGGAGATTCCGTTGGACCCTTACTCGCAGGTTGCGTTTTCGTACGTTCGTGACAGTGACCAACAGGTGCGACTCATCTGCTGGGGAGCCAACCAGGACGACGACGCAGGCAAGATCTTTAATGATGACGTGATGCTCATCGTCCGATGAATCTCATCGTTCACAAAGATCCTTATCGAAGGCGAGTCTCATGTGGAAGTTCCGAAGTATGGGCGTGCTCGTGGCAGCCTGTTTCGTGGTTTGCCTTCCTGGGGACCAGCAGATAACAGCGTCCAATCCGGTACTCAGCGACGTGAAAACCCGTCGTTCCGTGGAGGCTGGACTGAGATGGATCGTTTCGGCAATACGCCGGGACGGGACAGTGGGACCGGACCTCGACCTCCATCTTCGTCCGGATCTGGCGTGCACAGCGATGGTCGGGCTGACGCTCATGGCAGAAGGCAGCACACCCCGAGGTGGCACTTATGTCAAACAGAGTCAGCTCGTGTTGTTTGGCGTTCTCGATTTAATCGAATCCAGACCCATTCCCTGGCGAGCTGACGACCCTCGCAGCGTTGTCCAGCGAAAGATCGGCTTAAACGCCGACCTGTTCCTGGCAACCCTGTATCTGTGCCAAATCTATTACGAAGCTCCCGGGTACGAAGCAGAGATTCGTGAGGCGTTGGAGAAGCTGATTGATCATATCTGCCGGGCTCAGGGACACGACGGCACCTGGGGGACGGAAGCCTGGGCTCCTGTACTGGGGACCGTGCTCGGATGGGAATGCCTGCAAGTCGCAAGTTCGGTCGGATTCGAAGTGCACGCGTCGGCCCGACTTGTGGGCGAGGCATTACTCAAAGAGCTGAAATCGCTGCCGGAAGAAAATGGAAACTGGATGTTCAACTTCTATAAGAATGCATCCAGCCTTCGGGTGCTGCATTCTCTGAACCATCGCAGCGATCCGATCTTTCATGAAACGGTCGAACGTCTGTTGAAAACGGTCGCGTATGACAAACGCCCGTTCCAGTTGGCGGGGGGCGAGGAATATCTTGCGTTCTATCTCGTCACAGAATGCCTGATCCAGAATCCTCGCCCCGAATGGCGCTCTTGGTATCCTCGTGTGGTGGAAGGATTGCAGCATGTGCAGAACCATGACGGAAGTTGGACCGGGCATCACTGCATCACCGATCGCACCTTCTGTACCGCGGCCGCACTGTTAACCCTGCTCGCCATGAATCGTTCACTGCCGACGTCGGACTTATGAATGTGGCGGGATTGAGTATCGCATTCCTGGGATCTCTGTGCCTCGCTTCGATCGTGGCCGCCGATTCCACTCCGTCAATCGTTGTGGTTGATGAACAACGGGACGACGCGGGGGGCCGATCGGCCATCGACCGGGGGATTTCCTGGTTGTTGCAGCAACAGTCCGACGTGGGAGGCTGGCATTCGCAAACTTATGGCAACATGAAGGCCGGCGTCGGAATCACAGGACTCGTTCTCGCCACGCTCGCAGAATCTCCCGCGATCCATGAAACGAGGACGAAATCTGCATTTCGCCGCGGTGTCAATTATCTGGCCGCAGGCCGTGGACCTCAGGAGCTCGTTTGTGCTCCTGAGGGTTCCATTGACTATCCGGTCTACGCGACGGCCCTGCTGTTGACGGCGATTTCCCAGATGCCGGATGACGATTACCGGTCGCTGTCAGGGGAACTCGGCACTGCGCTCATCAGTGTC
>JAHBXU010000534.1 GCA_019636315.1 Planctomycetaceae bacterium
GGTCAAGCGGGGGAGCGGCAATCCCGGACCGACGCGGACAGGCCGCCGGCTGGTGGGCCGCCGCATGCGTCATTGGACACACACTACGGATTCGGGCTCAGTTTCGCGAGAAGTGTGCGGGCATCAACGCGGACCTGACCTTCGGGATGGTTCTCCGCGATGGGCGTGAGCAGCCGGGTCACTCGTTCGCGCGCCACGGGGTCCAGCGATCCGCTCAATTCGCCCAAGGCTTTCAACGTATTGCTCAGCTTGGGCGAATCGACGAGCAGGTCCTGGACGAGATCGGCATCGTCGTCGTGCGACGCAGCGCTCGACCGATGGTTCACCGCGTCCCCTTGAGATTCGAGGATCTCCTCTAAAACGGAGATGCCGGCGACGGACCCCCTCCGCGAGAGGGCGAATGCGGCATTGACACGGGTGAGCTCATCCCCGTTCTGCACCAGGGCTTCCAGGCGGTCGCGTGACGCAGCGCCCTGAAACAGACCCAGGGAGTAAGTCGCCAGGTGGCGGATCATGGCGTCGGAGTCTTCCGTTGCAGAAATGATTTCCGGAACGACGGTGCTCTCATCCAAAGGACGCCCCTTCTCGTGAGTGCGATAAGCCACAGTGGCCAGCGACGCAATGGCGTTCTTGCGAACCTCCCGATCATGAACAGGATCCATCGCGGAGATCAGCACGGGAAACGTCAGATCGGGCACATCCATCAACCCCAGCGTGCGGGTCAGAAACTCCAGTTGCTTGTAGTCGTCTTCTCTGGTGGAGACACGATTGAGTGATTCCTGCAACAGGGCCGCCAATTCCTGGGCCACGTCGCGGTTCTCGGCCAGGCGCACGCCGTCGGCGGTTGCATCCGCGCGCAGCATCTGGGCGAGGCCGTCCGCACCGCGCCAGCGGCGGTGCGGATTGTCGCTCCGCACATCCGACAACTGCTTCCGCCAGTCCTGTTCCCCGGATGCCAGACGTCCGAACAGCAGATAGACGCCGATGACGACTGTCACAATGAGAGCCGGCACTAGAAACAGCTGTACGATGAATCCCGCCGACGGAGGCTCCACGGGCGGCAGGTCAATGACCTCGCGCGGCGGCAGGTCGCCAAATTCGTGCTCGCGGCCTTCAAGCGGATCGGGAGGCAGCCGATAGGGGGAATCGTCCGACATGGTTCAACCTGAAAGTCTCAGCCGCCGGTTCGCCGGAACTGGCCCGAGTTGGGCGGCGGCGATCGCTATGGCGTCATTTTTTGCGGAATTCTTCATCCAGTCTAAGGGGACGGCACGGGTCGTCAAGCAGTCGGCCTGTTGTGATCGAAGGGGGAAACTGATCATTCGTTTCCGACCTGCCGGAACAATGCGAGAAATGGGTCTGACCTGCTAATTCTCTGCTGATGAACTCCACCAATTCAGGAGCGTCAGGGCCTGTTTGACATCTGGCAGAACTCCCCGTCACAGCAGGGCCGCCGCCAAGTACGGGTGGTTTTGACTGTTCTCGTGGAGGCATCGGGTGACGCTCTTCCCGCAGCAAATTCATCAGTCGTTCATAGGCGTCGGCGAAGTTCCCGCGGTGAAATCCAGTTGGAGAACCTCGGGCGTCTCACGCGTGTCCAGTCAGAACGCGAGCGTGTTTCTGGATGGACCGGATCGGTCCCGAAGGGGCGAATCGAGCAGACGATAACCGGCTTCCTCGTCGCTGACGCGAGGATTCGCTACTGTGCGGTCCTGAATGGATTCTCTCACCCGAGTTGCGACGTCCGCGAACCTTGCACACCCATGCAGACAACCCCCTCCGAATCACCCGCACCGTCTCCCTATCACGGCAGCGTGCGGGAATTGCTGGAAGTCGCTGTACCACTGATCATCAGTTCGGGCTCTGTTTCGTTGATGCACGTCGTTGATCGCGTGTACTTAACCTGGTGGTCCCTGGATGCGTTGGCGGCCGCCTTGCCCGCGGGACTGGCGTTCTGGGCGGCCATCAGCCTGCCAATGGGCATCGCCGTCTATACCAATACATTCGTGGCCCAGTATGCGGGAGCCGGTCGCAAGGAGCGGCTGGTGGCTTCGGTCTGGCAGGGGACGTACTTCGCGATCCTGGCCGGGCTCTTGATGCTCGGACTGAATCCGCTGGCGGCCCGGCTGTTCTCCTGGATGGGGCATGAGCCAGCCGTACAGGCATATGAGATTGAATACTTCTCCGTCATGCTCTGGGGAGCGGTGCCGATGCTGCTGGCGGCGGTCCTGTCCTCTTACTTCAGCGGGCGGGGCCGGACGCGCATCGTGATGGCGGTGAACCTGTTCGTTGCGCTCGTCAATCTGGTGTTGGACTATATTTTGATCTTCGGCATCGAAGGATGGGTCACACCGAAGGGCGTCTGGGGCGCGGCGTTCGCCACCGTCGTTGCGCAAGCGACGGCCGCCGCCATCTTCGCCTGGCTGGTGTTCAAATCCTGTCATGAAGAGTCCGTCCCGATGTGGACGTTGCGGCGATTCGACCGTGAACTGGTTGGGCGCATGCTGTGGTACGGAATGCCGAACGGCGTGCAGTTTGTTGTGGACGTTTCCGGTTTCGTCGTGTTCATCGCGCTGGTTGGACATTTGGGCAAGCGTGAACTGACGGCGACCAACCTGGCATTCAATCTGAACTCGCTGGCCTTCATTCCCATGTTGGGATTGAGCACCGCCGTGATGACGCTTGTGGGCCAGCGCATTGGCGAGCGCAATCCCCAGTTGGCGGTGCGCACCACGTGGCTCGCATTCCTGGTGAGCAGCGTTTACATGATGGCCTGGGCGGTGCTCTTCGTGATCGTACCGGACGTCGTTCTCGCGCCGTATGCCGCGTTTGCCGAGGTCGAATCGTTCAGCGAATTACGACCGATGGTCGTGGTCCTGCTGCGATTCATCGTGTTGTATTCATTCTTCGATTCGATGGTGATTGTGTTCGGCGCGGCCGTGCGCGGCGCGGGGGATACCAAGTTCTCGATGTGGTTCAGTTTCGCGTCGGCGTGGTTGCTGATGGTGCTCCCGGTCTATGCGGCCTCCTGGACCGGTACGCTCACGCTGTCCTTTGCCTGGTGGACGGTGACGGTGTACATCTTCGTGCTGGGGCTGGGCTTCCTCGCGCGGTTCGTCCGTGGTCGCTGGAAGTCGATGAGCGTCATCGAACAGGATCCCCATCATGAGCTCCACGAAGATCTCACGACGCTGCCGCGGCAGGCGACCACCACAGCGGCCGCCGGCACGGTGGTCGCCGCGGAGCCGGCCCCCGTCACACCCGAGTGACGGGTGAGAATGGCATGAAGCGTTGGTCGACCTGAGGCGGGGGCGTTTGTCCATTGGTGCATAATCGGTCTCACCGGCAGAACCCGGCTGACAGGATCCGCACTTCTTCTGTGCGGGATTCTTGCGCTGAGATTTCCGTCGTGATGCGTTCGTGCGTTCTAAACTTAGGCGACACATCATTGGCGGGCTGGATCGAGGACACTTGCGCATGGACAACGTCGACGTGCTCTTCGTCGAGCCGCCACCGGCGCCCGCCAAGGAGACGGGGTGGTACCTGTTCGGTCCGAAGGGGCCGGGTCAGCCGCTCACGCGCGTTGCCGTGACATCCGAGCGATTCGTCATCGGTCGCAAATCCGGGATGGATCTGGTTCTCGGTTCGCCAATGGTCTCCGGCCGGCATGCCGAGATCCTGTCGATCGGCGAGAAGTTGTTCGTTCGCGATTTGAACAGCCGCAACGGGACGTTCGTCAATCGCGCGCGCATCGAAGAGGCGACTCCCATCGGACCGGGCGATCATATCGAGCTGGCCGACATGGAGTTTCGCATCGAGTATCGGCCGAGCCTGGTGCACTCGCCGCCGCAGCGGCTCTCGTGCAGCGAAACCATTGGAGACATCGACACGCTCGAAGCGGATTGGATGCTGAGCCAGCTGGACGCACT
>JAHBXU010000535.1 GCA_019636315.1 Planctomycetaceae bacterium
ATGCTCTGCGCGCCAACGGGCGTCCGGCGACCGATCGCTTCTGCAACCTCTCCTTTCGCCAGGATTGAGCCATGATGAATCGTTCCCCTCTTCCGCGGGTCGACAGCCGATCGGAGCATAACGCGGCACGCCTTGGGAGAGAACGTCTCCCTGGAAAGATGAGGCTTTCCATCGCTGTTGTCCTTGCTCTCCTCATCGGCGGGGCGCCGTGGGCTTCCGTCGCTCGATCCGCCCCCCCGGAGGATCAAAAGGGAGCAGCAAATGCCGATCCGCCAGCCGCGGATTCCGCAAACGATGACTCGGCCGCCAAGAATCCGTTCCCCGGACTGGGACCGGCGCCCAGTCTGGACGGAGGCACGGAATGGCTCAATACGGCCCAGGAAATCAACCTTCGCGATCTGCGCGGCAAAATTGTCCTCGTCGATTTCTGGACTTACTGCTGCATTAACTGCATTCACGTCCTGCCCGACTTGAAGTTCCTCGAACAGAAGTATCCGAACGAACTCGTGGTCATCGGCGTGCATGCCTATAAGTTCGAGAATGAGAAAGAAGCTGAGAACATCCGGCAGGCCATTCTGCGGTATGAGATCGAACATCCGGTCGTGAACGACTCGGAGAAGATCATCGCCCGAAAGTACTTCATGCAAAGCTGGCCTACGCTGGTTGTCCTCGATCCGGAAGGGCAATACGTGGGCCGGGTCAGCGGCGAGGGGAATCGGGATCTGCTCGATAAGGTGATTAGTGAGATGATCGCCTTTCACCGCAAGAAAGGAACGTTGAACGAAGAGCCGTTGCGATTTGAACTCGAACGGACCAAGGTCGAACCCGGCCCGCTCAAGTTTCCCGGCAAGGTGCTCGCGGATGAGGCCGGAGGCCGGCTGTTCGTCGCGGACAGCAATCATAATCGGATCGTTGTCGCTTCGCTGGACGGCACGCTCCTGACGACCATCGGCACCGGCAAAATCGGTCGCACCGATGGAGCCTTCGATGTCGCGGAGTTCGATCATCCTCAAGGCATGGTCCTTAGCGGCGACCTGCTCTACGTCGCGGACACGGAGAACCATTTGCTCCGGGTGGTCGACCTGAAAAATCGAACAGTCGGTACGCTGGCGGGGACGGGGGAGCAGGCTCGGTCGCGGAGTACGGGGGGGGCGCTGCGGGACACGCCTCTCAACAGCCCCTGGGCACTCACCATCCATGACGGCGTGCTTTATATCGCGATGGCAGGACCGCATCAGTTGTGGTCGCACCGTCTGGGAACCAATGAGATTGGTCTGTTCGCTGGGAATGGACGGGAAAACATCGTGGACGGGCCGCGCCTGTCCGCCGAGTTGGCACAGCCCTCGGGCATCACGCATGACGGCGCCGCTTTGTATTGGGTCGACAGTGAAGGCTCGGCCGTCCGTCGCATGCCATTCGCTGGTGAGAACATCGTTACAACAATCGCCGGACCTCACGATGTGCCCCATGCGCTGTTTGAGTTTGGCGACATTGATGGCAGCGGGCAGAAGGTTCGCCTGCAGCATCCGTTGGGGCTCGTGCATCACGACGGCATGCTCTATGTGGCGGATACGTACAATCACAAGATCAAGCGGATTCATCCTGGGACCGGCGAAACAACGAACTGGCTCGGGACGGGCGAATCCGGCAACGGGTTGGACCCGGTCCAGTTGTCGGAGCCTGCGGGATTGAGTGCCGCCGGGATGAGTCTATTTATCGCCGACACGAACAATCATCGCATCCTGATGGCGGACATTGAGACGGGCGAAGTCAGCGAGTTCGTCATCGACAACCTTGCCCCGCCGGAAAAGTGACGCTGTTTCCGTTGGCCGCAACCAACTGAGGGCCATTGGCGGCCGTGCCGAAATCCGCTCCGACACCCGGGGGAATTTCGGAACGGATCGTGATCGCTTTTTCAGTTCGCATCTGCTAGAATGCGAGGTGCATCTCTCTCTCGTTTCGAGGCACATCCCATGACAAAGCATCCGACCACTGCGCGCGATATCATGGCCACCAATCTGGTGACGTTGACGCCGGATACGGACGTGTTTGATGCGATCGATCGCCTGCTGAAGCACAAGATTTCGGGGGCTCCGGTTGTTGATCGCGAGGGGAGTTTTGTGGGCGTTTTTTCAGAGCATTGTTCAATCAGCCTGCTGGTCGCCGCCGTGTACGACAGTGCGCCGACCAACCGCATTGGAGCGTTTGTCGACCGGGATGTGGCGACCATCGAACCGGAGACGGACTTGCTCACAATTGCCGAACGGTTCCTCAACACGCATCAGCGGCGGCTGCCCGTTCTGGACGAGCAGGGGCGTCTCGTCGGGCAAATCAGTCGTCGAGACATGCTCAAGGCGGCGCACTCGTTGCTCGATCTGGTGCCGGTGCACGAATCGTCGACGCTGTATCTCAGCGGGATTATGGAGCGGAAAGACGCCCCCATCGGTTGACTCCGCCCGTCCGTCCGTAAGGATAGAGCAGCATTCCTCCCCGATCACTGCTCCCCGAACGGTCGTCGTCATGCCCGGTCAGCGTCCCGTTACGCATTCCACCACAATTCTGTCTGTGCGCCACAACGGTTCCGTCGCCATCGGCGGTGACGGCCAGGTGACGTACAATTCCAGCATCCTCAAAAGCGATACGCGGAAGATTCGCAAGTTGCTCGGGGATAAGGTCATCGTCGGCTTCGCCGGGTCGACGGCCGATGCATTCGCCCTGTTGGAGCGGTTCGAGGCAAAGGCGAAGGACCATCCGGGAAATCTGCCGCGAGCGGCGACCGAACTCGCCCGCGACTGGAGGACGGACCGCGCTCTTCGTCGTCTGGAGGCCATGCTCATTGTGATCAGTGCGGAGCACAGTCTGTTGATCACCGGACAGGGAGACGTCGTCCAGACCGAAGACGGCATTCTGGGGATCGGCTCGGGCGGCCAGTACGCCGTTGCGGCGGCCCGCGCCCTTGTGCGACACGCCGACCTTTCGGCGGCCGACATTGTCCGCGAATCCCTGCTGATCGCGGCGGAAATTGACGTCTACACTAATACGAACATTCTCGTGGAGTCTTTCCCGTGTCAGAACTGACCCCGCGGCAGGTCGTCGCCCGGCTCAACGAACATATTATCGGTCAGGACGACGCGAAACGGGCCGTCGCGATCGCGCTCCGCAATCGCTGGCGATGGAAGCAGCTGCCGACCGAAATGCGCAAGGAGGTCACGCCCAAGAATATCATCATGATCGGCCCCACGGGCGTCGGGAAGACGGAGATCACTCGCCGGCTGGCCGATCTCACCGGCGCGCCGTTCATCAAGGTCGAGGCCACCAAATACACCGAGGTCGGTTATTACGGCCGCGATGTCGAAAGCATGATCCGCGACCTGGTCGAGGCGTCGATCCAACTGGTGCGCATTCGCAAACGGGAAGAGGTTCGTGAGCCGGCGGAGCGCCGCGTCGAAGAACGCCTGCTCGACCTGCTGGTGCCGGGCATGGACGAGGATCTGCCGGCGAATGAAGACGAGAGTGCCGCCGCACGCCGCGAGCGCATCCGACAAAAGTTCCGCGAAATGCTGCGCGCCGGTCAGATGGAGGAGCGGAAAGTCGAACTCAACGTCGAGCAACGGACGGCGCCGGTGCAGATCTTCTCCAACCTCGGCATGGAGCAGATGGACGTCGATTTCCAGAACATGTTCGAAAAACTGATCCCCAAGCAGAAGCATCATCGGGAACTGACCGTCGCCAGCGCCCGCAAAGTGCTCCTGGAGCAGGAGATGGACGCGCTCCTCGATAAAGACGCCATTTCCGAGGAAGCGATTGCGCTCGCGGAAGAAAGCGGGATCGTGTTCGTCGACGAGATCGACAAGGTCTGTGGGCCGCAGGAGGGATCCAAGGGCGTCGACGTCAGCCGTCAGGGAGTTCAAAGGGATCTGCTGCCCA
>JAHBXU010000536.1 GCA_019636315.1 Planctomycetaceae bacterium
CGTAGTGCTCGTCGTCGCCGTACTGGATGGCCTTTTTCTGAATCGACTCCTGCGCGACGGCCAGCGTCAATCGCGGCTCGCCGTCGGATAACGACAGAACGCCAATCTCCAAAGCCGAGAGCGCCCGCCGCGCATCGCCGTCCGAGACTTCCGCGAGGAATTCCAGCGCTTCGGAATCAACTTCCGCGGCGCGGCTGCCCAATCCTCGTTCCTTGTCCCGCAATGCTCGGTGCAGCAACGAAAGGACGTCCTCGTGCGACAGCGGCTGGAACTCGAACACCTGGGATCGGCTGACGAGTGCCGACACGAGCGCGAAGAACGGATTGGCCGTCGTCGCCCCGATGAGGGCGACAACCCCCGATTCGACGTCCGGCAGGAGCACGTCCTGTTGTGTCTTATTGAAGTGGTGCAGCTCATCGACGAAGAGGACGGTCCTTTGTCCGCCGGTTTTGAGCCGGTCACGTGCGGCTTCCAGTTCGGACCGCAACTCCTTGACGCCGCACGAAGCCGCATTCAGCGGGACAAACTTGCGGGACGTATGTTGGGCAATAATCTCCGCGAGCGTCGTTTTCCCCGTCCCCGGCGGACCGTAGAAGATGAGCGATCCCAATCGGTCCGCTTCAAGCATCCGCCGCAGAAGTTTCCCCGGACCGAGAAAGTGCTGCTGCCCGGCGAACTCGTCGAGCGTCCGCGGCCGCATGCGCGCCGCCAACGGCCGGGCGGCGTCCAGATGGGCAGTCTCCTGTTTGTCAAATAGTCCGGGCATGACGATCGTTGGTTTGCAGGAAGGCGCGATGCCCCTCTGTGGTGCCGGTGCCGCGCAAAAAGAGGCTCATTCCAAGTTCATCGCACTCAGTGCGGTCTTTGCACGCCAATTCCGCACAAGCACCAGCAGACCTCCCGACAACATGGCGACAGGAACGGCGATTCCAGTTGGTCATCCCCCGGCCCCAGCGACCCTCAATCGGCGGATCGTTTCCTGCTGCCCCGGCTGAATTGATAGGCAAGGACCTTTGCCAGGAGTCGTGCGGCGACGAACTCGTTCACCTTTGTCCCCAGCATGGGCACTGTCTCGACAATGTCGCACCCGACAAGGCGGCATTCGGCGTTGTCACGCAGCAGCGTTCGCAGATAGCGCAGCACCTGCCACCAGCCGAGCCCGCCCGGATGGGGAAACCCTGTGCCCGGGCAAAGGTGGACTTCTAAAGCGTCCATGTCGATTGTCAGGTAAACGCTTCCCGTCAAGCCGCTGAGCGTCGCAAGCAATTGGCGTTCCTGCTCGGGGTCGTCTGCGAGTGCCTGCGCGAGAAAGGTTTGGACCCGGCCGGTTTCCTGACCGTAGGCGCATTCTTCGCGCTGCACACTCCGGACACCAATGCTGATCAGCTTGACCCCCAGTTCGACGAGCGGCCGCATGGCGCACACATGAGACTGACGCCAGCCTTCATGCTCGCTGCGGAGGTCGGCCTGCGCGTCCAGGTGCACGACGGTCAGGTCGGAAAACGCGATGCCCTTCGACTTGCAGATGCCGCGCACCAGCGCGGACGTCAAGCTGTGTTCCCCGCCGACGCCGATCAGCAGTCCGGGATGTTGTGAAAGCACCTGCGCGCGGCCGAACAATCGCACGAGGAAGGTTCCCGGCGTGTCTCCCTCTGCGGGGAAGACCGGTTGATCGACGTGATAGTTGAGTGAATCCAGTTCGAAATCCAGCTCTTCGTCCCAGAGTTCGAGTTCTCCGGATGCTCCGAGGACGGCAGCGGGTGCGGCAGCCGTTCCTTTGCCATAAGACACAGTGCCTTCATAAGGCACCGGGATCAGCAGCACATCCGCGGCGTTGCTGGCGACGCTTTCCAATCCTAAAAATCGTGCCCGATCATGTCCGGCTGCTCTCATGATCCAGCTCCTCAAACAGGGCCTTCATCAGCACGGGCCATGCGACCGTCGCATCGGCATAGACCTCGGCGAACCGCCCCCCTCTTTCAACGGAGGGACGAATGTCTCCTCGTCGCTCGCTGCGCTCGACTTGACGACCGGGAGGTCGCTCTAGTGTACCGGTTCCGGACAAATTCGCACTCCAGTTTGAAACCGGGGCGCCCCCCCGGAATTGTCCCGATGCGATGGGTGATGTTGCAGTCGAACGGGATCACCCGCTGTGCCGCATGGCGACTTTCGCCGCTGCCCAGGGGAAAATATCCGCACGTCCTGCATTCGAGCGGACTTCCGTCAGAGATCATCGAAAGCACACTCCAGGTCGCTCGATGATCGATTCCCCGGTTCGGGGGGCGTACTTTATGCAAATCCGTTGCGGCGTCGTGAGATTCACAGAGGGAGCAGCGAAACTTGTATTGATCGGGGCCTTCTGTTAATCCACAAGTTGACGCTGACCTTGCCACAGGATGATTCGCCTGTGACGCTCCCCAATGAATGTATGTCCGTGAAGAACCAGACTGTAATCGATGTTGTGTTCGATTCGGTGCGTCGAGCGCGGCGACTCGCGTTCATGCCGTTCCTGACCGCGGGCGACCCGGATCCGGAGACGACCGTCGCCATTCTCCAGGAGTTGGCGGCGCGGCGAGTCGACCTGATCGAAATCGGGTTTCCCTACAGCGATCCGATCGCCGATGGACCGGTGATTCAGGCGTCATACACCAGGGCGCTCGGCGCCGGGGTGTCGGTTCGGGGCATCTTCGACGCCGTCGCGACGCTCGACCGGGCCCGTACTCCGCCGCTGTTGGCGATGGTGTCCTATGCCATCGTTTTTCGCCACGGGCCCGAGCGCTTCATTGAAGAGGCAAAAGCCGCCGGGTTTGCAGGATTCATCATTCCGGACCTGCCGGGCGACGAAGCGGAGGACTGCTTTCGGCTCATTCGCTCGCAGGGGCTCGATCTCATCCAGCTTGTGGCGCCGACGACGCCTCGTGAGCGCGTACGCGAGATCCTTCGATGCTGTTCAGGATTTGTCTACTGCATCGCCGTCGCGGGGACAACCGGTGAACGGGCACAAGTCGCCGACTCCCTGCTGGGTCAACTTCGCTGGCTCCGGGCCGAAACCGACCTTCCGCTCGCCGTCGGATTTGGGATCAGCAAACCGGAACACGTCGTGCCGCTCAAGGGACTCGCGGACGGCGTGATCGTTGGTTCGGGCATCGTTCGTCATCTGGAAGATCTGGCGGGCGGCCAATCGACGAATCTTGTCGTCACAGAGATCGGACAGCTCGCGGCTCACATGGTGGCGGCTGTGAGCCAACCATGAACGACTGATCTGATTATTTTTACCGCGGGCCGTCGTAGGGGAATCGCGATGATGCGTTGGCAGCGTGAACACTGGAGCGGGCTGGCGCGGTTACTGGTCCTTCTGACAATCCTCGCGGAGGGGCGGGGTCTTGGTGCGGAAGAACCTGTTCCAGACCGGACGCCGCTCAGATTCGAGACCGTGGTGCTGGACGTTGAGCAGCCCACGGCGACGATTACGCTGCTCTCCGGACCGAGCGATCTGAAATTGCGCCCCGTGATTCTGATGCTGGGGGAACTGAAAGCTGAGGAGCCGCCGTTCTGGGCGGTCGACCTGGTCCGCGAGGGCTATCTGCTGTGTGCGTTTTCCGTGGCGCACCCGCCGGATCCCGATCCGGCGCGACGACCGCAATGGCTCGTTTTCGATCAACGTTTCGCCCACGGGTACGTCCAGGGAGGCGCTCGCGCTCCACACGACACAGCACGGGTGATGGACTATCTCATTGCTCGTGGAGACGTTCATCCCGAAAAAATCGGCTGGATGGGAAGCTCTTCCACCGGCATTCCCGGTCTGGCTGTGGCGACGCGCGAGCCGCGATTGGTGGCCATCGTGGCCTTCGTGAGCACGGGCGCCTATGAGCAGTGGCTTCAGACGTGGCATACCAACGAACTC
>JAHBXU010000537.1 GCA_019636315.1 Planctomycetaceae bacterium
TACTTTCCCTTCGAGCAGGTGGCCAGCGCCGAAGCGTGGCCCGCGCGGCAGGCGGAGATCCGGCGACGCATCCTGGTATCGCAGGGCCTCTGGCCGCTCCCGACCAAGGCTCCCCTGAACGCCGTCGTTCATGGTCGTGTTGAACGAGACGACTATACGGTCGATCGTGTGTTCTTCGAGTCCATGCCCGGCCATTATGTCACCGGCAGTCTGTATCGCCCCAAGGGGAAGTCGGGGCCGTTCCCCGCCATCCTGTCGCCGCACGGACACTGGAATGAAGGGCGATTTTACGCGCACAAGGATGACGAACTCCGCAAGCAACTCTCCATCGGAGCGGAACGCTGGGAACAGGGCGGGCGATACCCCCTTCAGGCCCGTGCCTTGCAACTGGCACGTATGGGGTGCGTCGTGTTTCTCTATGATATGACCGGATATGCCGACTCCATCCAGCTCGGTCACGGTCCGGCGAACCAGGAGAAACTCAATGGCCCGGCGGACTGGGGCTTTGGCAGCGTGCAAGCCGAGCTGCGTCTGCAGAACATGATGGGCCTGCAGACATGGAATTCAATTCGAGGTGTCGACTTCCTCCTGAGTCTCGACGACGTCGATCCCCAGCGGATCGGCGTCACCGGCGCCAGCGGCGGCGGGACGCAGTCGATGCTTGTCTCCGCGATTGACGAGCGCATCGCCGCATCCATGCCGTGTGTGATGGTTTCCACCGCCATGCAGGGGGGATGCACCTGCGAGAACGCGCCGCTGCTCCGCATCCGTCAGGGGAATGTGGACATCGCCGCCGCAACGGCGCCCCGTCCGCTCGGCTTGACGGCGGCCGATGACTGGACGCGCGAACTCAAGACCAAAGGATATCCCGACCTCGTCAAGCTCTACCAGATGCTGGGCCATCCGGAGCGACTGACGGCGGCTTTCCATACGGAGTTCACGCACAATTACAATCACGTCAACCGCGCGGTGATGTACGGGTTCTTCAACCGTCACTTCCAGTTGGGATTCGAGGAACCGGTCCTCGAACGCGAGTTCCAACCGCTGACCCGTGAGGAGGCGACCGTCTGGACCGAGTCACATCCCGCCCCCAGCGGCGAGCAGGTCGGTGCGGCGCATGAGATTCGTATTCTGCAACTGGCTGCCCAAGATGCTGAGGAGCAAGTCTCAAAGCTCATCCCGAAGACCAGAAGCGAACTCGCGCGCTATCGCGACGTCGTCGGCGGTGCGTGGGAAACGATCCTCGGTCGCAGCATCAAGGAAGTCGGAAACGTCGAACTGACGGAGTCGCTTCACGAGGAGCGTGATGGTTACGTAGTGGTGTCGGGTTTGGTGCAGCATGCCGACGCAGGCGAAGCGGTGCCATCCCTCTTTCTGCATCCCACGGACAACTGGAACCGCCAGGTCGTTGTGTGGGTGACTGACGACGGCAAGTCCGGCATCTGGGAGAACGATCAACCGATCGACCCGGTGCGTCAGTTGCTTCAGTCAGGCTACTCCGTCGCGTCCGCCGACCTGTTCGGGCAAGGGGAGTTTAACCCGAAGGGACAAACGTCTGCTGAGAAGCAAATGTGGGAACAACCGAACGGGAAAAACAGTTGGTCTCCGTTCGCGGGATACACGTTCGGTTACAACCACCCGGTGTTCGTCAAACGTGTCCACGATGTCCTGAGCATGCTGGCCTTCGCCCAGCGGCACGAATTGCAGCCCGAGAAGATTCATCTCGTCGGTATCGGAAATGCCGCCGGCCCGATCGCCGTCGCCGCCCGTTCGCAGGCCGCCGACGCCGTTGCGACAACGTTTGCCGATCTGGGAGATTTCCGATTCGGCGCCGTCCAGCAGGTCGATGACCCCATGTTCGTCCCCGGCGCCGTCAAGTACCTCGACGTGGATGGATTGACCAGTCTGTCCGCAGGTCCTGATATGGTCGTCGCCGTAGTTGATGCTCCGGAAGTCTCCGAGTCGGTCGCCGCCGTCTCGCACGATCCGGCGAGTGGAACGCACGCCGGTCCGGTCCGTGTGTCGACTTCCTCGGAGTTGATCGAACAGATCGTCAACCGATTGACCAACAAGTCATCGCGCAGCGGCATTCGCTGAACGTCTTGTTCGTTCCTGGAACAACAGCACCGTGGTCAGAATTCAATCGGCCGCGCACCTCTGGATCTGAGTCTTTGATGGAATTGATGATACGCATGCGGTCGTTTCTTCTGATCCTCGTTCTCGTAAGCGCCCCCTCAGGCGTACTCGGTTGTCGTGGCGATGCGGCATCAACCCCGCCGCCGGAGAGCGGCGACCCAGCCGCGCCTCCGGGCGAAACCGCTGCTCAGCCGCAGCAAGCGGCCGGCGGAGCGCGATCGGATGTCATTGCGCAGCTCGAAGCTGTCGGAGCCAAACTCAAACGAAACAACGCGGGCGATGTCGTCGAGGTCGATTTTCGCGGCACGGCTGTTTCGGACGCAGACCTCGCGCCCCTCGCCACGCTCACCACACTTCAATCCTTGCTGCTCAACGAGACGGGCGTGACGGATGCCGCGATGGAGATTGTCGGTCAGCTCACATCGCTTCGCAATCTGGACCTTCGTGGCTGCGCTCTCTCTAACGCGGGCATCGCACATCTGACCGGCCTCTCGAATCTCCGCGCCCTCCGGATGTCTGGTGAAAGCGGCAAAACGACCGTCGACGACGGCGGCATGGTTGATGTCGGCAAGTTGACCAACCTCAAAGCCCTTCTGCTGGACTACCTGTGGGTCAGCGAGCAGGGACTGGCGGAACTCAGCGGCTTGCAGGATCTCGAAGAAATCTATCTCTCGCAGACCATCGTCGGTGACGAAGCGCTCACGGTCCTCCAGCAGTTTCCGAAGTTGAAGAAGCTTCGGATTTCCCGCTCGCAGGTGACGAGCGATGGTCTGGCGGCGCTCCAGCCACTTGGCCAACTTGAGGATCTGGACCTCAGTGAGACCAGTCAGATCTTTGACGAGGGACTGGCGCACCTTTCCGGAATGACGTCCCTCAAGCGGCTCAACCTGTGGCGCGTGCCGATTACCGACGCCGGCGTCACACACCTGGCCGGCCTGACAAATCTGGAATGGCTCAACCTCGACAATACGAAAATGACAGACGCGAGTCTCCCGGCGCTTTCCGGCATGCAGAAACTCCAGTTCCTGCATCTCGGTTCAACCGCCGTCTCCGATGCCGGACTCGTCCACCTGGAGCCCCTCACGTCGCTGGCCGATCTCAAATTGACGCGGACGGCCGTTACGGAAGAGGGCGTCGCCCAACTGCAGAAATCGCTTCCCAATACGGCAATTCAACTCAAGTACCTTGGCAACGAACCCTGAACGTCCGCCATCAGTCACCCGAAGCGTCAGTGAAAAATCGAAGCGACATTCCTTCGCTGTCGCTTCAGGTGACGCGTTGTCGTTGTTCGCAATGAGCAAAAACACACAGACCCGGTCACTTCCACGAGACCGGGTCTGTGCGGCAGGCGATTCCTTCCTGAGTTCCTATTGGCCGAATGTTCGTCCGCGCTGCTGACGTTTCAGCTCCTGCACGCGCTGTTGGAGCGGACCCAGTTGCGGGGTGTTCTCGTTCGACTCAGTCGATTGCGGGGAGGTGTTCCTCGGAAATCCGCCGGGTCCGACGTTGGTCTGCGGCCTCCCGCCTTGAGGAAAACGCGGGTTTTGAATGATGGGGCCCGGCTCCGACGTGAATGGACTGACAGGGGCGCTGGTCGATTGAGATTGTGCCGGTTTCCTGAAGAGCAGCCTTGCTCCAGGCTTCTCCGATTCCAGCAGAAACTCTGCCTTGAACTTTCCCGGCTCCGATGCTGCCGGACCGCTGAACTCGGACCTGGCGACGCTGTTGTTGGGATTGAAGCCCGGCCCGCCGCGGGGATTCGCA
>JAHBXU010000538.1 GCA_019636315.1 Planctomycetaceae bacterium
CGTCAACGCGGTCGGTCCGCTGAGTTTGGTGCGATTGGTCAACTTCGGTCCCGCGGCCGAGATTCCGGGATCGGCGTCCCTGTCCCCGCTGGAAGCGGAGATCGCTTCGTGTCTGTCGCCCGAACAGAGCGGCCTGCTGGAACACGATGTGGCGGAACCCTCCGACATCTACTCCGCGGGCATTCTGCTGTTTCACTGCGTGTGTGGTCGGCCTCCGTTTCAATCGACGTCGCTGACGAACCTGCTGTTCGACCATATGACGGCGCCGGTCCCCAGTTTGCGCGACCTGAAGATCGACGTGCCGCGGGCGTTCGACGAGCTCGTCCAGCGCACGTTGCGCAAGGATCCCCGGGATCGCTACCAGACGGCGGAAGCCGTCCTGGCGGATATCGAACAATTGCAACAGGCGTGGGAGCGACGTGAAGAACCGGCGATCGTCATCGGTGCACACGATCAGCGCTGCAGTCTGACAGAACCGGCCTTCGTTTCCCGTTCAGTGGAGATGGACCGACTCGATCAGCTACGCGCCGAGGCGGCGACGGGGCAGCCAAACGTCGTCGGCCTCGAAGGGGAGTCTGGATCGGGCAAGTCACGGTTGCTTGATGAGACGGCGCGGCGTGCGGCCAAGGATGGCTTCTGTCTTTATCGTGGGCGAGGCACGAACGATGTCGCCCGCGTTCCGTTTCAGATGCTCCAGGCCATCGTCGACGGCATCCTCGCGGATGCTCAACGCGATCCGACGCACGCCGCGACGCTGCGGAGACGGCTGGGGGATGATGCGCCCGTCGTTTGCCTGGCGCTACCTGGATTGAATGCCGTTCTCGGAGACTTCGGAAGGCCGCTGAGCCAAACGGCCACGTTCGGCGAAGCCCGGACGATTCGTGCACTCGCGCATCTGCTGGATCTACTGGGAACGCCGACGCGCCCGGTGCTGATCATCCTTGACGACTGCCAGTGGGCGGACGAGCAAACACAGCGCTTGATCCGGCAGTGGCAACAGGAACTCGAACGCGGAACGCACAAATCCTACGTTCAGCTCATCGTGGCCTTCCGGAGTGAGGAAGTCCCCGAAGGCCACGTCCTGCGTCAGCTCAAGCCGACCGCACATGTCCGATTGTCGGCACTCACCGATGAAGAGGTTCGTCGGTTGGCGACGTCGATGGCGGGGCCGTTGCCGGCGGCCGCGCTGGAGACGGTCGTCCGTTTGGCCGGGGGCAGCCCGTTTATGGCTTCGGCCGTGCTGCGGGGGCTTGTCGAATCGGGGGCGCTTGTTGCTTCCGACAAGGGATGGACCGTCGACCTGCTGGTGATGGACAAGGTCCACTCCTCCAGTCATGCCGGGTCGCTGCTGACGCGGCGCCTGGATTTGCTTCCGGTCGAGACGTTGCAGTTTCTCTCGTGGGGAGCGGTCCTGGGGAGTGAGTTCGACATTGATCGCGTCGCACGCCTGTCGGGGCAATCGGCGGAAGAGATTATTTGCGCGACCAACGAATCCCGCCGGCGCAATCTCATCTGGTGTCGTCAGGATGGAACGGAATGCGTCTTCGTTCACGACAAGATCCGCGAAGCCTTACTCGACCGGCAGTCGCCTCAGGAGAAGCAGGACCGTCATCGCAGTGCGGCTCTGGATCTGCAGCAGCATCATCCTGATCAGGTGTCCGCGCTGTCGTTCCACTTTGACGCAGCCGGCATGCCGGCGGAAGCCTTGCGCTACGCGCTCGTGGCGGCCGAACAGGCGAGCACCCGACACGCACTGGAAATCGCCGAACAGCAGTATCTGATTGCCCGCCGCGGAAGTGATGACGCCGGTCGGGAATCTCGTTTCCGCATCGAATATGGACTCGGAAACGTACTGATGGTCCGCGGACGATATGCGGATGCGGCCCGGGCTTTCGAATCGGCCGCCGCCGTCACCGACGGCGTTGTCGCTCAGGCCGACCTGCAGGGAAAGCTGGCCGAACTGGCCATCAAGCGGGGCGACATGGAGCAGGCGGTCAACGACTACACGGCGGCGCTGCAGATCCTGGGCGTGAGCGTGCCTCGTTCGACCTGGATGCTGGGCGTGCTGTTTCTGTGGGAGGCGCTGGTTCAGGGATTACATACCCTGCTGCCGGCGCTGTTCGTCCATCGCAAGCCCGATCCGCCCCGCGATGTCGAGCGGCTCAAGATGCGATTGTTCAGCGGATTGAGTCATGGCTGCTGGTACTGCCGCAGCAAGCTCTCGGTTTACTGGGCCCACTTTCGCGGGATGAACCTGGCGGAGCAGTTTCCCGCGACGCTCGAACTGGCACAGATCTATGCCGACCATGCGCCCGCCATGACGATCATTCCCGTGCCGGCGTTCCGGCGGGGCATCCGCTATGCGGAGAAGTCGTTGGCCATCCGCAAGGCATGCGGCGATCTGTGGGGGCAGGGACAGTCGCTTCACTATTACGGTGTGGTGCTCTATGCCGCATCCCGGTACAGCGAATGTATCGATCGTTGCCGCGAGTCGATTCGCATCCTGGATCGGCTGGGAGATTTCTGGCAGGTGCACATCGCCCGCTATCAGATTGCGGCGGCACTCTATCGTTTAGGTGATCTGGACGCGGCACTGGTGGAAGCCCGAATTAACCATCGCTCGGGACTCGAACTCGGTGATGAACAGGCGTCGGGAATCATTCTTGATGTCTGGTCCTGGTCGACGGGCGGGCGCGTCCCCGCTGAAATTCTGCGGACGGAGCGGTCACGCGAACGACGCGATGCACAGGGCGCCGCGCAGGTGTTGTGTGCGCAGTGTGTTTGCCAGCTTCAGGACGGCGATGCGGCGGGCGCGGTCGAATCGATCGAGCAGGCGATTGCGATCTGCGAGCAAGCGGGAGTCCGCAACGATTATACGCGACCGCTGCTCGCATGGCGCGCGACCGCGCTGCGTTCCTGGGCAGCCCAGTCACAGATTCGAGATCTGACGCCGCGGACCCGGCGGCTGCTGCTGGAGCGGGGCCGGCAGGCCGCCCGAATTGCGATCGCGTCGACGCGTTTCTATCGCAACGAACGCCCGCACGCGATGCGCGAGTTGGGTTTGATCCGCGCCATGCAGGGACGCGTTCACAAAGGTTTAAGTCTTCTTGCACGCAGCGCGGCGCTGGCCGAAAAACTGGACGCTCGCTATGAGCTCGCTCTTTCGCAGGCGGCACTGGCCAGATTGCGCCACGAACTGGGGATGCCCGGTGCGAATGAGCAACTCCGCCAGGCGGAAGCCCATTTGGTGGAGCTGCAACCGGCGACAGAACGTGACACATCCCATCTGGCGGCCGGCGAGCTCCCCAGCTTGTCGCTCATCGACCGATTTGGGACCGTCCTGGATGCCGGTCGCAAGATTGCATCCGCGTTGTCCACCGCCGTCATTTTTGCGGAAGCCGAATCCGCAGCCTCGCACCTGCTCCGCGGTGAGACCTGCACACTCCTGCGTGTGGACCATTCCCATCAGGGGACCAGATTCTCCCCGATCGATCCAGTCTTCCAACGACAGGTCAACGAGACGTTGCTGGCGGAGTGCATCCGCCGCGGTCGCGCGGTCACATTTGGCCGCGGGGCGACGGACGAACCGGTCGGAGCGGCCGGTGAGCTGCTCGAGCGATCGGTGTTGTGCGCTCCGATTCTTGTGCGTGGCAGCGTGGCCGCCTGCCTGTACGTCTCACACGACAATGTGAGCGGGTTGTTTGGGCCGACGGAGGCCCGCCTTGCTGACTTCATCACGACGATTGCCGGAGCGGCACTGGAGAATGCGGAGGGATTCGAGTCGTTGCAGGAGTTGAACGCCACGCTCGAACGTCGCGTCGCCGATCGCACGCGAGTTGTCGAAGCGCGCGCCAAAGAACTGGCAACTTCCAACCTGATGCTGGAGCAAACCGGCGAA
>JAHBXU010000539.1 GCA_019636315.1 Planctomycetaceae bacterium
TACCGCTGTTTGATCGCCCCATCCACCCATTGCGGTGCAATGACATCGTAGGGAATAAGCCCTGGGGACGGCCGCAGATCGGCCGTTGACGCGAACAGACCGGTCTCGCTGAGCTTGCGGGGAAAGTCACTCGTCGTTCCGGCGGCCGGATTCTGTTCCAAGCGGTTGATCAGCCCGCTCATATGATCCACCAGAAAGAGTTCCCCCGCGGAATCTTCGGCAAATCCCACGAGCCGCAAGGCGGAGTCCACGAGTTCGCGGTGCTCCGTGACGCGGCGGGCCTCGCGGTCATACCGCAGCATCCAGATTTTGCCGGTGTCATAGTCGCCGTAGATGTAGGCGCCCCGCAGTTCCGGAAGCCGGTCGCCGTGATAGACAAATCCCCCGGTAATCGACCGGAACGCGGCATGGTCGTGCTCGACGATGGGAGCCACGAACGGCGTCGGGCCGCGCTGTCGCTCGGGCCGGAAAGGCTGGCTCCCTTCCATCACGCTCCAGCCGTAGTTCCCCCCGCGCTCGATAAGAAACACCTGCTCCCACAGGTCCTGTCCGACGTTGCCGGTCCACAGGTCGCCGGTCTGACGGTCGAACGACATCTTCCACGGTTGGCGAAGTCCGTAGGCCCAGATTTCCGGCCGCGCGTTTGGAGCGTCAATGAACGGATTGTCGCGCGGCACACGATACGGCGGCCCGTCGTCCGGTGTGTCAACATCGATGCGAAGGATAGCGCCTGGCAGGTTGGATAGATCCTGTCCCGTCAGAAATTCGTCGGCGATGCCGCTGGAATCGCCGGTCGCGATGTAGAGAGACCCGTCAGGACCAAACTGCAGGCAACCGCCGTTATGTCCACCGGCGGGCCATTCCAGAATCACTCGTTCACTCGCGGGGTCCGCACGAAGCGGATCGTCCGGGCGAAGCTGAAACCGGGAAACTCGCGTGCCGTTCGGATCGCCCTCCGCACCGACGAGGATCGTCACATAGAAGAAGCCGTTCTCCACAAACTTTGGGTGCAGTGCCAATCCATAGAAGACCTTGTCTTTCAGTTCCAGCAGGACATCGTACTGAGCGACGTCGGCCTGATTGGCAAAGGAAACGATGCGGCCGTACCGTTCCGCGACAAAAAGTCGATCGGTCCCGGGCGCGAACGTCATCTCGAGCGGTTCGTTGAACCGCAGGTTGGCGAATGCGTTGACCGTCCGGTAGGGAGGCTGTGGATCGGGTGATCCTTTGACCCGCGACGTCGTCCAGGGAACGCGGTGCTGGAGGTCGAATGGGAACTCCGGCTGCTCGGCGGCATCGATTGACGCCGCGACATGGGAGGCGAAGACGAGTAAAGCGAACCCGGACGCGAGAGTGCAGCGCGACATGACCGGCTCCCGAGCGATGAGAAATCGCGTCTACAATGCCAAAATGGAGTGCCGTCTGCAAATGATCTGACCGGGCTGCCGCGCCGCGTCAAGTTTCCGGAGGTTCCGCCGAATCAGTTTTGGCAGGACCTGCTATACTGCCGACCCCGGGCTCATCCTTATCGATTGTCAGCCGCTTGTATGTCCCGTTCGCTGTCCGAGATCGCACCGACCGTCCATCGATTGCATGAGTCGGTGCAGGCCCTGGAGCAGGCGGCGGGACCGCTCGAACTGCCGCCGCTCACCGGCCGCGAATGGTACGAACTGCTGAGCATGAAGCTCGTCCCCCAATTGTGCGAGGACGCCTTCCTGATCGTCGCCGTCGTCGGGGGAACGAACATCGGCAAGACGGTGGTCTTCAATCACATTGCCGGCAGCCGCGCCAGCGCAACGAGTCCGCTGGCGTCCGGGACGCGGCACCCCACCTGCCTGGTCCCTCCCGGATTCGAACAGCGGCACGACCTGACGCAGTTGTTTCCTGGATTTGAACTCCGACCATCGCATTCCCCCGAAGACGCTCTTTCTGATTCCGAACGGCATTTGTTGTTCTGGCGAACAGAAGCATCGTTGCCGGAGAATCTGCTGGCGCTCGACACACCGGATATCGACAGCGAAGTCCGAATCAACTGGGAACGCGCTGACCAGATTCGCCGTTGTGCGGATGTGCTGGTCGCAATCCTCACGCAGCAAAAGTACAACGACGCAGCCGTTAAGGAGTTCTTCCGTCGTGCGGCTGAGGAGGACAAAGTCGTTGTGATTGTGTTCAATCAGATTCAGCTGCCTGAGGATGAAGCGTACTGGCCGCTCTGGATCAGCACCTTCTGTGATGAAACCGGCATTCGCCCCGAGCACGTCTATCTCGCACCCTATGATCGGCGGGCGGCGGAAGAGAACCGTCTGCCGTTCTATGAGCGCCGTTGGCCGCAGGTCGAAGGCGCTGATCAGGAGGGGACACAAGCCCGTAACCTTCTGGCGGACCTGTCGCAGTTGCGATTCGCAGAAATCAAACTGCGGACGCTCGAAGGATCGCTCGATCGATTATTGGACGCTCACGACGGCGTGCCGTCTTACCTTCGGCAGATCGAGGACCGCAGTCACGACTTCCGCCGCGCGACGGAGCTTTTGTCGGCTCACGAGCTGGCGGAAATCGACACCTGGCCCGAAATTCCCAGTGCACTGCTGGTCACAGAAATTCGCCGTTGGTGGGCCACCCAGCGTGAGGGATGGACGGCCCAGGTGCATGGCTTCTACAACACGCTGGGCCGCGGGCTGACGTGGCCCGTCCGGTTTGTCCGTGATCGCTGGCAACCGGACGCCGTGCCGCCACTGGAGCGCTACCGGCAGCAGGAATGGTCCGCCATTCTCGACGCCGTCGAAAAGGTCTACAGCAAGCTGACCTGGATGCGTGAGCTGGGAAACCCGCTGCTCCGCCCGCGGCTGGAGTCGTTGCTCAGCGGGACGTCGCGGGCCCAACTCCTCCACCAACTCGAGGACGTTCATCGGCAGGTCGATCTGGAAGCTGAACTCAGCGACCTGGTGGCGAGAGAGATGGGCAGCTTTCGCACAGACAGTCCGCAGTCGTTCGAGTTCTTCCGCAAGCTGGATAGTGTGGCGGCAGCGGCGCGGCCGGCAACAAGCGTCGTCTTGTTTGTCACCGGCTTCGGCCCTGTCGGACACGCCGTCACTCCGGTGCTGGCCGACACGGCGCTGCAATCGCTCGTCCATGTTGTCGGCGATGTGGCCGGCGGAACAGTCGCCGCCGCTGTGGGAGAAACGGCACTCAGCGGAACGGCGGGAACCAGCGTCGGCTACCTGGAAGCGCGGTTTCGCAAGCTGCATATGGCCTTCACCGCACGACGCGCCGCCTGGCTGGCCGGGCAACTCAAACATCTGTTGCTCGGCACGCTTCCCGAGGAAATGCAATCCGCGGCCGAAATCGGACGCGGTTCGGAGACAGTCCTGACGCGCCAGCTTCTCCAGGATCTGGCCCAGCAGATGAAAGACATTCAACGTGAATCCGAGAACGTCTGACGGACGGCACTCAGTCAATGGATCGAGGGCGACGCACATGGCCGGTCACGACAGAAATTCCCCAGCCGACGGCTTTGCCGTCGAGCAACAACGGTCCGACGGCCATGACTCGCGATCAGGGTTTGAGTGTGAGAATCAGCGTCGCACGACGGCGGATCCGTCGGCCTGGAAATCGTAGAACAGAACTGCAGAGTCGAGCCGCAGGGCGCCTTGTCACACGCAGTGGAGTTTGCTCATGAGCCATGAAGACGTGCTGCGGTTCGAAATGCTCGCCGACGTCGACGATCTCGTGGCTCGGACGTTGCAGTGGACCCGTGAAGAATGGACCTGGGAGCCATTGCAGCGATGCGCTTCGATGCTGCACCGCGTGCTCGGCCGGGTGGAATCGCTGCGGATTCGACTGGAGTCCCCGCTCATCGTCGCCACGTTCGGCGGGACCGGTACAGGGAAGAGCA
>JAHBXU010000054.1 GCA_019636315.1 Planctomycetaceae bacterium
GGGAGATCCTGGCCGCGAGTTTGGCTGACCTCACGAAGCGACATGGCTGCTGCGCGATCGAGTGCCTTGCGTCGCCCCGCTCAAGTTGTGAATTCATCAGGGAACAAACACACCGTTGACAAAGATCCCGCCAAGGATGTTGTTCGCCGGAGCGACGAAGAAGTTGCCGGTCTGACTGAACACGATGTTGTCGACATTGCCGCTCAGCCGCAGCACACCCGTGATGTTGCTCATGATGATGCCTTGCGTCGGGATTCGCGTGGCGGAGCCGATCTGGTTGCCCTGGATGAAGAACGAGGAAGAACTCGTCACCGGCGAAGCCACAAACGGGAAGCTCATACCGGTCCCCTGGTCCATCAGGATGCGGTTCCCGATGATGTCGACGTTCTTGTTGCCGTCGAGGAAGCGGAATCGCATGCCGATGTTATCCGCGAAGTTGAGGGGGGAGAACGTTGAAACCAGGTCGATTGCATTGCGGGCGACCGTGACGTTGGCCGGGCCGAGGAGATCGAAATCGATCCCGATCAGATTGTCGTCGTCGCCGTTTCCGCTTCCGTTGATGGCGTTGTCGTTCACGTTGATGTTGGCCCGGGTCGTCAAGCCCTGCGTGACCATGCGGATGCCGGTTTGACCGTCTTCATCGAGCATGTTGATCGTGTTGGTCAGGACGTTCGCAGCCAGAGTGCCGTTCCAGTTGACTTCCAGGCCGGCGGGACGGAACGTGACGCCGCCGGAGACGACCTGGCCGCGGAGCATGGACTGGATCGTATTGTTCAGGAAGAAGAACTCCAGGCCGGCGTTCTCTGCGTTGGCCCCGACGGTTTGAACGAAGACGACGTCGTCTCCGGCACGAGCGACCGTATCGAAGAACAGGTTGCGGCGAATCGTGTACTGG
Source organism: Planctomycetaceae bacterium (assembly GCA_019636315.1). Classification (GTDB taxonomy): domain Bacteria; phylum Planctomycetota; class Planctomycetia; order Planctomycetales; family Planctomycetaceae; genus JAHBXU01. The sequence continues at coordinate 896 of JAHBXU010000054.1, forward strand.
AAGAAGTCGAAGTTCGGATCGGTCGGCAGCAGGTCGTCGTCGTTGGGATTGGTGAAGACGGTCAAATGGATGTGCTGCTGGGTGCCGAGAACGCCAGCCGCGCCGTTATCCATAAAGGTGGAATCCTGGATGATGACCTCGCGGACGTCCCGCGTGTAGACGCCCTGGGCGAAGTTGTTGGAGATCTGCATCTGTTCCATGAACAGGAAGTCGCCGTCGTCGATCATGTTGACGGCGACGATGGCGGCGCCGTTGCCGTCCACGAAGTCGTTGGCCGGATCGTCGCCGTTGGCGGTGTAATCCTGGAAGCGGAGCGTGACTTCGTCGGTGTTGTCAAACAGTGCACCAATGATGCCGGCCCCGGTGATCGTGCCGCCGCTGGTCAGCGTCGAGCCATCGCCGTTGATGCGGAAGCTGCCCGGGCTGTCCACGACCGAGATGCCGAAGTCCGGGCTGTTGCTGGAGCTGACGGAGTTGAGTGCGACGTTGATCGTCGTGGAGTCGATTTCAATCGCCTGGCCGTCAACAACGCTGATGTTGCCGACGTTGGTGACGAAGCGGTTCGTATTGTCGACGTCCAACGCGTCCGTCCCGACCGTGTCCAGGATGTTGAGGTTGTTAAAGTTGACCGACGCCGGAGCGGCGACGTTCTGGATGTCGACCGCGGGTTCAAACTCCAGCGGTTCGAAGACGTCCGGCTCTCCGCCGACGGCATTGTTTGAAGTAAAGCTGCCGAAGGTGATGGCTGCCGTCACGTCGTCGATAAACAGAGCGGCAAAGCCCGATGGAACTGCGGCATTGTTGTTGATTACGACCGAGCCGGGGAAGGCGAGGACTCCGCTGGTGTCCTCAATGTGAACGCCGCGGCCGATGCGTGAGTTCGAGATCAGGCTGCCGCGCATGTCCACGGCCGTCGGATCCTTGGCTCCGTTCGCACCCCGAATGTGAAGGGCGGGACCGGTGGTGTTGCTGAGCGTCCCGATGCCCAGCACGCGAAACACAGCGCCCGGGCTGTTGATCTGAGCCCCGGTGGGGTCACCGATGAGGATGCCTTCCGCCGGGCTGCCGGCCACGCTGAAGTTGTTGAGAATGACTGAGCCGCTGGAACCGTTGTGAAAGCGGATGCCGGGATGCGTCGCGTCCGCGCCGGCTCCGGGGGTGCCGATCGAAAGCGATGACGATGTGCCGAATTGCACGGTGCCGTCGATGTTGTCGAAGTCGGCTCCGACGTTGTTCCGCGAATTGATCACAATGTTCCCCGACGTATTCACGCTGCCTCCGGCGAGCAGGTCATGGACGAGCAGGCCGGGACCGAGGGGATTGACGATCGTAATGTTTTCGAGCAGGGTCGTGTTGCCGCCGGAACCGGTGATCTCCAGGCCGGCTCCGACGCTGTTCGGATCCGTGCTCAGGCCGGTGTTGGTCAACGTGGCCATTCCGAGCGTGACGGCGCCCAGGTTGTTGATCAACCGGATGCCGGCGCCGCCGTCGTCCTCAACCAGGGTTTGAGCGAAGTTCACGAATCCGCCGGTGGTGTTCTCGATGAGAATGGCTTCGTTGATCAGGTTGGTGATGGTTGGCGTGCCTAACGTGACGTTGTCGGGATCGGCGACGGTGATTTGAGCGCTGCCTCCGTCGACATGGAAGCCGACCCCGGTCGCGTCGTTGATGGTCACCCGATCGAATCGATAGACGCCCGTGTTCACGCCCGTCATCAGAACGCCGTCGCCGCCGGCGCCGGAAATCCTCAGGTCGCGAAACATGCCGTCGATCTGCGTGTCGATGGTGATGCCGTTGCCTAAGGGGTTGGTAATGTTGAAACCACCGAAGAGCACGTCGCTCGCAGCCGTCACCGCGTCACCGGTCGCGCCATTCAATTGCGGCAGGGCGCCGTTGGGAATCACGGTCGGCAGGGTGACAGGTTGTGCGAAGCCGAACACCGGCAGCGTCTGGAAGACTTCGTCGGCAGCGCCTTCGCCCAGGATGATTTCACCGTCATTCATCACGACGACGGCATCGCTTCCGTTGTAGACGGAGTTGCCATGCACATAGATCACGCCGTTGTCCCGGATGATCGGCGCCGATCCCTGCAGGAAGGCCTGTGCTTCCTGGATGAACTGATACGGCATGTCAACGGTGCCGTCGCCGAAGGGCGAGGGGAAGTTATAGAAGGGGGGTTGACTGGTCGGCAGCGGCGGCGGTTCCGGAGCGCCGGGGATGTTTCGCACATGAGCGAAGTAGTAAGGATCACCCGTATCGGGATTCCGGGCCACTTCCCCTTCGTTGATCACGAAGTCGTCAATTGTCACGACGGTGTAGTTACGCCGCACCCATTCGGACATGCGATAGAACTGGGAGTCGTGCAGCCGCCGCTGATTTTCAAAGCCGTGGTAGTAGTTCAACGAAGCTCCGAAAACGATATTCGTGTCCGTGACGTCGTCATGCGTCAGATCGACGAACATGTGGAGGATGCGCTTGAACAGGTCGGCATCGGATCGCAGACGCCAACCCCAGATCTTCTGCAGGTCCGAGCCTCGGGCCTGGTAGTGGTAGGCGCCGGCGGACACTTCCCAGTTGAAGGCTTCGGGAATCTCGCCGGGAATGGGTGTGCTCAGCAGCAGGTCGACGCCGTCCGCCGCGGTGCTGAGATCCGTCCGACGATCGAACAACAGGAAGTGTCCTTCAAATCGCTCGGAGTCCTCGACGATGCTGGTCCGGACGACACGTTCCTTGGTTTCGATTGGCACGTACCAGTTAACGCGAGCGTCGAACCAGCGTGTCAGGTACTCCAGCGACAGGCCCAACTGATGAAACCGGGCGCCGCGGCTGTCGTCGTTGTCGTAGTAGCCCGCGACACCGAAGATCGAGTCCTGATTGGTCAGATAGTGACGCCAGCCCATACCAGCGTTGCCGCCGGTGCGGCCTTCGTTGGTGCGATACATCCGCAGGTCGCCGAAGAACATCGACTCTTCCACGAAGACGTACGGCGCCAATCCGACGTGTGTGATCGAGTCATCGCGGCCGATGGTTTCGCCGGCGATATGTCCGATTCGCGTCAGAAATCCGACGCCGCCGCCGGGAATCTCGTGAGGGGGGCTCGAATTAAAGTCAAAGTCGACACCGGCCGGCCGGCCGGCATGAGACTCTGCACCGGTCACCTGGAACGTCTCCGAATGCCCGGATTGCAGTCCGTCGGCGCCCGTCGCATTTCCACCACCGATGAGCGCGACGCCGCACGCCCACAGCGCCGCCGCGAAACGCCATGCGTAGCGTTTGCCTGGCGACGACGTCCGCGTGCGGGATGGGGGCATGACACCAAACATTCTCAAATGATTCATCCAGTGACCTCGCGCGCGGCTGTGCCGCTGATCATCGCCCGGTCCGTCGTCTTGGGGGCAGGTTCTGTCTGTCGGCGTCATAAGACCGGATCTCTGGGCAGGAAACGCTCAAATCGAATCGACCGGGACTCACGGAACAGCTCGCTGTCGACGTTCAGTCAACATTCGTGCCGTGGGGCACTCGGTGCGACGCTTCGCTGTGGAACGTTCATTTGTCGGGAGGAGAGGAGCTGAGGGAGACAAGAATGGCGATCTGCATCCGTCGCAGGAGCGGCATGGACCGCAGGCCACGGAGCAACGCGCCACGCAAAAAAAGATGGGGAGACTCTTGAGGATTCGAGAGGGGAACGGCCGGACGTTACTGCAACGCTACTGACGAGGGAAGACGGAGACCCCGATTTCGCCGATCGGCGGGGATGGCGCGGGGCCGGTCGGCGTAATGTGCCGAACGGCGCAACCTCGGATCGGTCGCCGGAGCACGATCATCAATCGCCTGGAACTCCCAGGTCTGGCCGACTGCCCTCATTGACAATCTGCACGAACCGCAAGAGGCGACCGAAGCGCGGGTCGTGTAAACCAGGAGTTTTTGCATCGTTCCGCCCCGTGGTGACCGCGAGCAGACGAACCACCACGCCTGTGGAGGCGGACCCTCATGCAGGAGGGAACTGCCGCCGCAGGGATCGGGCGAGAGGCGCGGCGATCGGTGTCCGCCGTGGACGACTTCCTCACCATGCGTCCGCGGCGATGCATTTCGGCAGAATCCGCCGGAGTCGCTTGTTCGACCAATCGGATTCTAGGAGGAGCGGCAACCGCGTCGTGAAACATGCCGCCGCCCGTTCCTTGAGTGACAGGCCATGACTCAAGCTCGGCCGCCTGAGAGGATCCCGATGGCGAAGATGTCGTGCGACGTCATTCGATCGGCTGGAGATCGCCGCTCACGCGCGTCTTTTGGACCGGTAGTTTTCGCCGCCACTTGGGCGCGGGGATCACACCGTGCCTTGGTCGCCCGGCCGACGTTGATTCGTCAGCGGACGCGCGTTCGGTCGATGTGGGATTCCAAGAGCGGTACAAACCCACGGGAAATCGCAAGATCTGTGACGGGGTGACACCAATCAGCGAGGTCAACGTCGGGATCGGGAGCTTGGACACGGGTTCTCGAACCAGGAACACCAGGAATGAGGACGCAACTCGCATCGCCAGGCTGGCGGCGAAGAGGACCTGATAACTGGAAGCCGGATCCGTAAACCCAGTCACGTACCCACTCTGAAGCAAATACAGGACGCCCCCCGCCAGCACGCTCGTCAAACCGCCGATCAGTCCGGCCACGGCCGTTCCTGCGGCGATGAACATCGTCCGGTTGGCAGCTGGTGAATTCTTCAGCATGAAGCCGTTGTTGGCGATCGCCACCCCCGCATTCAGCACGGCATCCAGCATGAAGACGGGGACAAGAAAGAGAAAAGCGTGCGTCGGATCGTGCGGCGTTAACAGCAATCCCAACATGTTGGTCGACTTAAGCCAGGTGCAGGCAATCAGTACGGGGCGATTGCCGTAATCTTCCGCCATTCGACCCAGCCAACGGGAACCCATCGCCCCACCTGCCCAGGAGAATGTCCACAACAGCATCACCTGACCGATCGACATACCGACCGCGTCGAGCAGGTAGAGGCTGATGAACGGCGCACCGATCATTGCCGCAAAATGCCAGAACGACGTAAACCAGATAAATGAGCGGAAGTCGTGATTCCGGAACGGCCCTCGTAACAGCTCCCAGACGCCGGACGCCGGGTGCGGTGTGACTCGGGGCTCATCGACACGCTTAAAGAGGCAAATATCGATCACCCCCAGCACCGAGCCGATCGCCACCAGCAGGGGGAGGGCCTCCTGGATCGACAGGTCGGTTGCCATAAACAACCAGCCACTCACCAGTAACGACAACGCGGCTGTGATCTGCATCCACAGGTGACGTACGCCCCAGTACCGGTTGAGTCCGTCGTGGGGCAGGTAGTCGCCCATCCAGGACAGCCAGAGCGGGGTTGTGAAATGGATCAGTCCCTGATTGACGGCTGTCACCAGGAGAAAAGCCCAGACCCAAATCATGTTCGGCACTTGGGGGAACAGCCAAGGGCCAGCCGCGACAGGGAGCACGATCAGTCGCTGAGCCAGGGTCAGCCAGAACCAGAGTGGGCGGCGATATGTCAGGCGATTCGCAATGACGGCCGACAGGAACTGCAGAAACAGCATCCCGATCGGGAGCGCACCGAAGATTCCGATGTGCACCCCGGTGCCCCCCAGGGCCCGGACGAACTCAATACACGCCGCTGACGTGGTCAGCTGCGTATAAGCCATCCCCAGACAACCGGCAATGATAATGACACGCTGAGCAACGGGAAGTGGCCACACAGAAGGGACTCGGGTAAGGGGCAGTCGACAGGACGAAAGTGACGTGACTCGGCACCGTCGACCCAAGGGACAGGAAGCCGTGGGAAAGGTTCGCTCGGCCGCGGGCGCGGCGGCGAGTGGGCGAGGAAGGAAATGTCGCACAAGCGAATTTCCGTGGCAAGGGCAAACCTTGCAAAGTGTGAAGTCCCCCAGAAACGGTCAACGTGTCCATTTGACCCGCCAACCCGTTGTCCATGGGAGCCCGTTCCACGCTTTCGGCCAGATGTGCCTCCTCCGAGGATCCTCCGGAGCCTGTTTCGTCGAGGGCCGCAAAATCCGGGCAGGCGTTACAACCGTTACGTTTTCGCCGCACTCCGGCACGAATCGAAGAATCAGCACGCTGGGACTTATTCTCACATCCGGCAGAATCCGAACCTGATGAGTATCAGGGATTCTCGGCGCAACACGTCCAGGGAAGGATCTGCCATCATGCTCGCACTCGCTACATCTTGCCCGTTGGTAACCTGCACCCGTCGATGGGTACGCCGGTGTGCCACGATCCTTGTGGTCACCGGGTCTGTCGCCGGAGCGGCATCAGCACAGGAATTCGCCAATTGCGAGGCAGACTTCGTCACGGGGGGATCCGGCGGGCGGGGGATGCTCGATTCTTCCTGCCTCGTTCCCGAGATGAGGACGTTGATTGAGTGGGAACCGCTCGATCACCTGTGGGGAGATTCCTCCTTTCTGACCCATGACGGCTCGTTCTGGATTGAACATATCGCCGGAGGAGGCCCCGGGTGGGCCCCCTATACGGGGCTGGGAGGTTCGGTTCCGATGCCGATGGCCAACGGCGTGGTGCTGTTTGAAGGGCAGATGCTGGTGACCAACTCCGGCAACGGGGCTGGTTCGATCGGCATCCATCGGCGGCTGTTCGCCGGACGGACCATCGTCGGCGGCGGCTTCTGGTATGACGTCACGCAGTCACCCAATCAGAACACATTCCACCAGTTGGGAGCCAGCCTCGAATGGTTCCCGAACGGGCATTGGACGTTTCGCGCCAACGGCTATCTCCCGGTGGGAACGCGAACGGAAAACGTCAATACGGTCGCCGGAGCTGGTCTCACCTCCGTGCGGTTCCAGGGCAACAACATCATTTCTGAAACGCACGTCGCCACGCAGTTCGACGATGCGGCCATGCGGGGTTACGACCTCGAAGCAGCTCGCAACATTGGCACGTGGAGCGGTGAAATCTTCTGCGGATACTACAACTACCACGGCGACGTCGGCGGCGCAACAGACGGCATTAAGGCGGGCGTGCGCGGCTACATCACCCCGCGGCTGGCGGGCAGCATCACCGTCTCGGACGACTCCGACTTTGCCACCAATGTTTACGGCGGTCTCACCTGGTTCTTCGGTGGACGCGGCGGCAAGGCTCCTCGCAATCTGTGCGACAAGCTCACCCTTCCCGTCGAACGCAACCCACAGATTGTGATCAACAATGCCCGCACGCCGATCTATGACGTCGACGTCCTGACCGATGGCGGCCAGCCGATCACTGTCACACACGTTCGATCGCAGGGCGGCGGCTTCAGCCAGGGCACCTGGGAGAACCCGTTCCTCGGGCTGCCTCCGATCCAGAATACCGACATCGTTTACGTCCATGCGAACAGTACATTCAACGGACAATCCTACGTCCTGCACCCGGGACAGTCGTTGCTCGGAGAAGGCAGCGGCGTCACGCACCAGATCAACACCGATCAACTCGGCATGATCGACCTGCCGGCCGGCAACGGCGGCGCGAATCGCCCGATCATCCAGAACACACCGCTTGGCGTGCAGATCGCAAGCAACAGCACGATCTCCAACTTCCAGATCAACAACGCCACGACCGCACTGTTTGCTGATCATGTGAACGGCATCGTTTCCATCGATCGCATCATCATCGAAGACGGTCCCAATGGGATCATCATTGATGACAGTCTGGGCACGTTCGATCTCACCAACGTCTCGATTACGGATTCGACAGCGGCCGCACTCACGGTCACCGGGGGTGCGGCGAACGTGAACGTTGATGCGGGGAGCCAGATTCAGCAGACGACCGCCGGAGGCGTCCTTCAGGTCCTGAACGGGCACACGGGAACGATCAACTTTGCCGCCGGCTCGGTCATCAACGCGACCAATGGATTCGGAATGGGATTCGCTAATGCCGACGGTCAATACAACTTCAACGGCACGACCACGCTCAACGGCGGACAGGCCCGGATTGTCATCATTGGCGGGTCCGGAGGCACATTTGCTTTTGGATCTGACACGTCGGTCACTGGCTCAAATCTCGTGCCTGCATTCGTTGTCAATGACCTCGCCGCCACGGCACAGATCGACTACAGCGGTTCGCTGACGGGGGCCGATGGCGGCGGAAATCTGGTGTTCATTAATACCACAGCGGCTGGATCATCCATCAACTTCAATAACTCGGGAATGAATGCCATCGCTGGTAATGGAGCAGGAGGGATTGTCATTGTTCGCGCAGCTGGCGACGTGAGTTTCAATGTCCCAGTCAGCATTACCGACTTCGCCAAGCAGAATTTCCTGAATGCCGTGGATCTCACCGGCGGCAGCGCCGTCATCGTCAGTGGATCTTCGGGAACGGTCACGTTCACCGAGTTGAACATTGACACGACCCCGTTTGAAGCCCTCTTCATCGGAGGAGCCGCTGTCGGAAACACCGGCACAGTGAATATCGACAGCGGCACAATCCACGATCCCAGGACGCACGGAGCCATCATCATCGGCGCCGGGAGCTTTAATCTGAACAATACGACGTTCACCGACATCGACACGATGAGCTTCAACACCATCAGAATCACGAACAGCACCGTGAGCGGTTCAGGCAACATCTCGGATCCGTTCAGTTCCTTCAACGGCGGCGGCAACGCCGGCATGATCCTCTTCAATAACGGCGCGAACACGGCGCCGTGATGCACATTGCGGCCGTCTCAGCGGAATCTTCGAGCCCCCCGCGTTCCGGACCGTCAGTCTGATGTCGGCGGGCTTTCCTGCTGCGTCGGAGTGATGGCCTCCATCCGACCGACGAGCGTATAGATGTTCATCAGGGCGCGATTCATCATCTGCTCGCCCGCACCGATCTCGACCGGCGACACCGGGGCATCGGCTCCGTATCCGCCTTCGGAAACCGCCTCGATGGTCGGAAAGTAGAGGCTGTGGCCGTTGCAGTAACCAAAGAAAAAGGTGTGATCGAGGTATGACCGCTCTTTGAGCCGGTTCGCATGGTTGCAGAAGAACTCGCCGGAGCCGCCGACGAGGGCCAGATTGCCGTTGAGCACCACCGTATTGAGTTCCGCGGGAATGCCGTCGCTGAACTCACCCAGCGCGTTCTGGATCAGTTCGGGAAAGAAGGCGGCGGAATATTGCAGCCGCACCAGCGGGTCGTCAAATTTGATCCGCGAGTGAAACCGATACGGGTCGACGCGTCCTCCGATCGACGGTGACGCCGGGACGATCGTCTCCGCCTGCGATGCGAGTTCAACGGCCAGTTCTCCCAATCGTTGGCCGAACAATGCCGGTGTGTTCGCATCAGCCGGGGCATTCACGCTCATGTCGCCCGACGCCCCCTGCATGAAGAGGCAGCCGCAGTTCAGCTCCTGCCGCACGTGCGCCGCCAGGAATCCGGGATAGTCGGCGGAATACTTCAGCTCCATCGCATTGGTCATGACGGGATGGGCTGCGAAGTTGACGACGAGGGCGATCGGCGTCCCCGATTCGTCGTCGAAGCGAATCACGCCCAGCATCGGATCCCGCGCCTTGACCGAGCGCTTCGTCTGACGATTCCGGTTCAATTCCAGATCGGAGCGAGTGGCGACCCCGATTCGTGCGGGGCGACACGAGCGATCAGCCGCGAGCGCTGTTTCCATGAGTTTTTGCGAGAGCTGCCGGCTGTATTCCACCGCTTCGGGAAACGTCCCCTTGCCGAAGCCGTCGCGATCGGTGAGTTCAATCACGGGGCCATGATGCGTATGCGTGCCTGAGATCAAAACATGGCCGATTCCGGCGGCTTCGCGGAGTCCGGTGCGAATTTGATCCATCATGGCGGCCGTTGGACCGCGCCCCAGATCAAGGCTCATGATCGCCAGCTTCTCATCACCGGCCTGCACGACAATGGCTCGCGCCAACAGCGGGTCAAGTGCACCGACCGCCGGGAGCGCGTGCCGCGCCCCGTATCCCCACATCGGCAAGCCGGGCGGTGGCGTGATGTCCGTTTCGGCGTACCCTACAGAAAACGGTGCGGAACGGCTTTCCTCCGATTGAGCGACCCCGGAGGGGAAGAGCATCGAGACGCTGAGCAGACAAGATACTCCGACGATCATCGATCGTCCCTCGGGCAAACGTCTCATTGGCTCAGCCTCCGCGCAGGACAATGTTTTGTGAACTCATTCCGATCCGAGTGGAATCGATCTCTCGATCGTGAGTCAAGCAATGTACTGATCCGAAGCGGCCCAGGGAAACCCGTACGTGACTGCCGACGTCGGTGACATGGACCCCGATCCGGCCAGCGGGCGTCAGGCAACTCGCCGTTCGATGGCAAAGCCGTCGGCTCGGGATCGCTTCGAGTGATGTTCGCGCACGGATGAGCGGCGTTGGGATATCGTGCGTGCCTGTGCCGCGGACCATGCGGCGACACGACCGTACGGAATCCGGTCTTGCCACTCTGGTCGTCAGCCGCCTCTTGACGGGAACGATTCCGAAGGGCGATGATGGTTGAACATATCGGACTCTCAATGAAAGGCACCCACGTTGTGCGTGTGAAGTCTCTCCTGCCCACAATCATTTTGGTCGTGACCCTCACCCTCTGGAGCGCCGGCAACTCACGCGGGACGCTGGCGGCGACTCAGGCGGAGATCGATCTTGCCGTCTCTCGTGCAGCCGAGTATCTCAGAGAACCTGCGTCGAAAGCGTCCGGGGGGCGACAGGCGCTCGCAGCTTATGCACTTTACAAGGCGGGACGTCCGGAGACCGATGAGGAAATCTCAAAGGCGATTCAGGCGATCCTGCGTCGATTTAATAACGGCGTCTACAAACCCGGTTCTCAGAGCGAGGCGCCGTATCAGGCCGGAGTGGAGGCGATGTTTCTGGCGGAACTTGATGCCGTTAAATATCGGCCGCAGCTT
>JAHBXU010000540.1 GCA_019636315.1 Planctomycetaceae bacterium
CCGGGACGCGAACACCTCGCGGATCCTCAGCACGCCCCCCGCAACCGCAGAGACTGACGGCCAGAGCGACAAACCCCGCAGACATTCCCAAACACATCATCCCGCCGCACTCAGGGCGACGACTCTGAGATTGGTGCCACATCGTCGTTCCTCCTTATCAATATCAAAGCTCGTCAGAATTCGCCGACCACGTTTCCGTCGTCACGAGCTGCGAGATTGTCGAGGACTTCAGCGTCGATGTTTTCACTGACAAAGTGCACTGAGCCGTCGCAGATCAGGAACTGCGCGCCACTCGTGTGATCGCTCCTCCAGGTCATGCGGTTGGCATTGCGATTGACGTTGAACGCGCCGGACGTGTCGCCGAGTGAAACGCCGGGATAGCCGGGCGCCCATCGGTAGCTTCCCCAACGGGGCTGTCCTGCAAGGGACGGGCACGTACCCGCAGACCAGAGATAGTCCTGGAGGCGATAGTTGAATTCGCCCACCATGATCGTGTTGGTGGTGCCGTCGGTCACGTCGCGAATCCGGATGCACTTTGGCCCGCCGGAGAATGCTTCATACCCGGCGAACATGCCGTTGGTCGGCCCGGAGACGCCGCTGTGCGTCCCCAGCGAACCACCATAGCTGGTCGGGGCGCCCGGCTCATTGCAGACCGTTTCCGGGACATTGCGCGGAAGCAGCATCGTCGGACACAGGTAGACGGCCAACTTCGTATTGATGGCCTCCTGGTTCGCCGGATCGGTGTAGTACAGATTGAAGTCGTAGAGCCCCTGCAGGTTCGATTGTTCGAGCTGCGGAAGAATGGCGACGAAGGGACCATAGAATTGCAGGTTGGTCCCCATCGGGAAGGTCGTGTAGACGTCGTGATAGTTGTGAAACGCCAGGCCGATCTGTTTGAGATTGTTGCGGCATTGAGTGCGGCGGGCCGCCTCACGGGCCTGCTGGACGGCGGGCAACAACAGCGCAATGAGGATCGCAATGATGGCAATCACCACCAGTAGCTCAATCAGCGTGAAACCACGGTTGCCTTTCGGCGACAGGTTGGTTGGCCCGGCGGGGGGGCAGGTCGTGGATCGCCCCGCCATGCAGGGGGAGGAATCGGAGAGAGATTGTCGTGAGTCTTCAAACTTCGGGCAGCTCATGGAGCTTCTCCTGGTCAGGTCCAAGGGGCGCACTTGCCGGAAGCAAGTGCCGGTTTCCGAGTGGCTGACTGGCGTGAAGCTGGCTGGCTGCTCAACATGAAATTGAGACTCAGTCTCAATTTGGTTGCCATCCTACACGATGGACACCTTTCGTCAAGCAGGCCAGCCCAAGAAAAATTGAGGATCTCTCGACTCCACGAGGCTCACCCTGACGGCGCCGTTCGATTGATGTGGGCCATGAGTTCGGTGGTGAGCGGCCGTCGATCCTGTGTAATCCGGAGGTCTGGAATTTCTGATCCATCAAGGATTCACGGACCCGGGAGGCCGCCTGCCGTTACCATATAACGAGGTCACCGGTGGTCTCCTCGTTGAGATTCCATCGTTGTCGTGAGGCGCGTCTGGTCGTCGCTTCCTTCGCAGAGACAGAGGGGCTCCAATGGCAAGGCTCGTCATCAGTTGCAGTCTGGATCCCGAAAGTCGCAGTCGAACGATGGCCCGGCGTGCGGCGGCGGCGCTCGTACAAGCCGAGGAAACGGTTGACTGGCTCGATCTTCAGGAGACGCCTCTCCCTTTGTGCGACGGTTCTTCGGTCTACAGCGACGCACACGTCGCGGCGGTCGCCGATCGTATTCAACGAGGGCAAGGCATCCTTGTCGCAGCGCCTGTATACAACTTCGACATCAACGCCGCCGGCAAGAATCTCCTGGAATTGACCGGGGATGCCTGGGAAAACCAGGTCGTCGGCTTCCTGCTGGCCGCCGGGGGGCAGAGCAGCTACATGTCGGTCATGAGTTTCGCCAACAGCTTGATGCTCGATTACCGCTGCCTGATCCTGCCCAAGTTCGTTTATGCAACCGGTCAGTCGTTCGACGAACAGGAACTAACGGATCCGCTCGTCGACGCCCGTATCACCGAACTCACGCAGACGCTGGTTCGAGTGGCCGATGCCGTTCGATCATGACAGCGGCGGTGTTTCATGCGCAGCAGCGGAATTCAGCAACAGGCGAACACCACGGGGCCGCGGCGGACACCATCGGGCTGCGACGGAGAGGCGCCCTCGTTGGGGCCGCAGCTCGCCTGAGACGCCGGCAAGGCCCCGTCTGGACATCACCTGCGCCCGCGGCGTCCTCCGCCTCTGTCTCAGGGCAAGTCAATTGACTAGACTGCGAAAAATCGGCGCGGTCACCCCTCCCCCTTCCGACGCTGTCGTCCTGGTCCGATCGATCCTTGCCGATGTCCTTCACCGCGTCCTCGCTCGAAGAACCAGGTGAACCGACGATCCCGGCCAGTTTGATCGACGACCGCCGCGCCCTTCTCGAAGAGCACGAGCCTCGCAACATTCTGGTTATTGCCTGGTATCAGGTGATCTTTCGCATCGCCTGGGTGTTCAAGACCGAAAGCGTGATCATGCCGGCCATGATTGACGCTGTCTCCGGCGCCGGTTGGGTGCGAGGTTTTCTGCCGGTGTTGAATCGCGTCGGCCAGAGTGTGCCGCCGCTGCTGATGGCGGAACGGCTTCGCAACAGTCGCCTCAAATCACGTTCCGTCATCGGCACCACCCTGCTGATGGCGGCGAGCTTCGCGGCACTGGCCGTGTTATGGGTGTTGGTCAGCAACCGGCGGCAGGCATGGATGGCCGTCGTCGTGCTGACGCTCTACGTGTTGTTCTCAGCGTTCAACGGGTTGAACGAACTCGCTATCAGTACGGTCAGCGGCAAGCTGATCCGTCCGCATCGCCGCGGTCGCCTGATGGTGGTGGGAGGATTCATCGGATCGGTCGCTTCCGTGGCCGCGGCAGTGATCCTGCTGCCGCGCTGGCTCGAAGCTCCGAATCAAACCGGATATGCAAACATCTTCGCATTTACGGCGGGAGGGTTTGCCATTGCCGCGTTCCTGGTGCTGCTTCTATTTGAACCGGCGGACAGGGCCGTCTCGACGCCGCGACGCAGTCCACAGCACCATTTCACGCACGCCTGGAGCCTCTATTCCGGAGATCAGGCGTTCCGCCGCGCTGCGAATGTGGGCATGCTGTCCATCGGCAGCATCCTGTTGTTTCCCCATTACCGCTGGCTTGCGGCAGAACGTCTCAATGCTCCGGAGGTCGATATGGTGGGATGGGTCGTGGCGCAAAACATCGGCGTGGGATTGTTCAGTCCGCTGACCGGCACGCTTGCGGACCGCTATGGAAACCGCCTGGCGCTGCGGTGCTGCATCTTTTGCGCGGCCCTCGCGCCGCTGCTCGCCATTTTGATGGCCGGTCCGCTCGCGTGGCTCGGGGCCCGCTGGTTCTGGTGCGTGTTCGTTGTGGTGGGAATGACGCCCGTCACCATGCGGACGATTTTCAACTATACGTTGGAGCTCGCCATCGAGACGGACCATCCGCGCTACTTGAGCACCATGCGCATCTGTCTCGCGGTTCCGTTCGTCGTTTCTCCGCTCGGGGGACTGCTGCTCGATCTGTTCACCGGTGAGTGGCGGTTCCTGGGGATTTGCCTGTTGTTCGGCGGCGTCAGTTTGTCGATGATGCTCGGTGGTTTTCTGACGTTCCGCATGGAAGAGCCGCGCCACCGCGCGGTCGTCGACGGAGGGATTCCAATCGCCAGCGGCTGATGTCGGAGGAGCGGTGAAGCGACGCAATCAGTACCCCGTTGCGTCAGGAGGGAAAGTCTGCAGTGCCGCCTGTTGACGGGGGCACATTGTCATTTGGTCGCTGCTGATGCTTCGCGTTTCTCGCCGTG
>JAHBXU010000541.1 GCA_019636315.1 Planctomycetaceae bacterium
ACGCGGATGGCTCTCTAAAACTTCTGTCGCCCGCGGAGTGCGTCCGCGAGCATCTCCTTATTGGCGAACTCGAGCACGCTGCCGGTGGCAATGCCGCGCGCGAGCCGCGTCATATTCACACCGGTCCCTTCCAAAACGTTCGACAGGAACAGGGCCGTTCCGTCCCCTTCGAGCGTGGGGTTGGTCGCCATAATGATTTCCTTGACGCTGTCGCGTTTGACGCGGCGGACAAGCTGATTGATGGTCAGCTTTTCCGGTCCGATTCCGTCCAGCGGTGAGATACGCCCGCCGAGCACATGGTACGTGCCGCCGAATTCCGACGCGCGCTCCAGGACGGTGACGTCCTTCGGCGTCTCGACGACACAGACAATGGTCTTGTCGCGTCGCGGGTCGCGGCAGATTTCGCATTCCTCCTGATCCGTCAGATTGAAACAGGTCTGGCATTGACGAATGGTCGCCTTGACTTCGCGAATGGCCTCCGCCAGAGCGGCGGCTTCTTCCGCCGGGCACGAAAGGATGTGATGCGCCAGCCTCTCCGCCGTTTTGCGGCCAATACCCGGCAGCATCGCAAACTGATGAATCAGTCGCGCCACCGCGGCCCCGAAGGGGTGATGTTCTTCCTCAAACCGACGTGCGGACATAACCTCTCCGCGGTCACTGTGTGCCGCGTCCCGGCGTGGTTGTGAAATATTCTGTAGGGAGTTCCCGATCGACGTCTGTTTCATCGCCGCCCGAAGCGTCAGCGAGTGCTTAACCCGCAATCCCTCGCCGACGCTTCGGGCGACTCATCCCTTCCATCAACGCCCCCGTCACGAATGGCTCGCGCCGACGGAAGTTTCGTCGATGTCCAGTGACAGCGATCACTCGACGGCCTTTCAACTTCCACTGGCATCGCCTCCCAGCCCAAACCGGCTGAGTGCGTCGCCCAATCCCGGGATGTTGAGATCGCCCGCCATGCGGCTCATGGCGTCGGCTTGCGCCTGTTTGGCCTTTTCGAGTGCCTGATTCGTCGCGGAGACGACGAGTTCCTCGATCATCTCGCGCTCGCCGGTCGCGACGAGTGAGTCTTCGATCTGACAACGCACAATCCGCTGCTGCGCAGTGGCCTCCACGGTGACCATCCCGCCACCGGCCGAGCCTTCGACCCTGACGTCCGCCAGCGCGTCGTTCATCGACGACAGCTTATCCTGAAGCTGTTGGGCCGATTTCATCAGATTTGCCAGATTGCCAAGTCCCTTCAACATAAGTCATTCTTCTCCAATCCGATCCGGAATCTCACGGACGTCAACCACGGTCCCTCCGAAGAGCGAAACGGCCTGATCGACAAAGTCATCCTTCAAATCCTGCGGTTTGCGTCGTGAAACGGGCGTCCGGGTCGGTCGTGGTGAGGTGCCGTTGGATGTGGGTGTGGATGCAGCGGCTGTCAGGGAGATTGTGATGGGGCGTCCAGCGACGCGTGTCGCGGCGTCCTGAACCTGTTGCAGGACCCCGGGCCGTTCGATGTACTGCTTGTTGAGAAAATAGCTCTGAGTGAACAATACGGCCAGAGCGTTTGGCCCGGAAATTGCTATTGCACTCGCTTTCTTCAAGTGTCCGGAAACCCTATCCCCCAGCAAATGATAGACTTCCGACAGAAACTCGGTTAGGGACGATTCTGCGAATTCGACCGTTTTTTGCGGCGCAGCCTCGACAACCAGCGGTGAATTCTCCAGCTCCGAAGGCGACTCCGACGTCTCATTGCCAGAGGGGGGAGTCGGGGAAAGCGACTGTGGGGATCGTGTCGGCGGAGGGAGAACAGGACGCGGCGAGGCGGATTCCACACGCCGCGAGGCTGACTCGATGGCCGGCGATCGCGTGGGCGGGCGCAGCGACGCCATCGGCCCGGCTCCTTCGCGCATTGAGGCCATCAACGCGCCGATGTTGTCCAGATCCTCCAGGAGCGAAATGCGGATGACCGCCAGTTCGATCAGGGCGCGATCATAATTCACCTTCTGCATGCGGTTCTTTGTTTCGGCGAGTATCTGCATGGCGGCCGCAATCGTTTTGAGACCCCAGAGGCCGGCCTGTTCAGACAGCCGCTGTCGGTGAATGGTCCCGACGCTCAGGAGCGGTACTTCGTCCGCACCCGCGGCTGCAATCAGCAAGTCCCGCAAATAGAGGAGTAATTGATCACTGAAACTGCCGATCTGCACCCCTTCGCTGAGCGACTGATCGAGCATGCCGAGCGCCTGGTCGCGGCGGCGGGCAATGAGCGCATCAAACAGCTCGATAAGCCGTTCATCGCTGGCGGTGCCGAGCAGTTGATGGACGTCCGCCGAGGTGATCTTCTCGCCGCCGAAGGCCAGAAGCTGATCGAACAAGGACTGACTGTCGCGCATCGAACCGGCCGCCCGACGGGCCACCAGATCGATCGCCTCGTCCGCGACATCGATACCCTCTGCGGCGGCGATCTGGCGCAGGCGCTCCTTGATGCTCCCCGACGCAATTGTGCCGAAATCGAACCGCTGACACCGTGACAGGATGGTGTCCGGAACCTTATGGGGTTCTGTCGTGCAGAACACAAACTTGACGCGGGCCGGCGGTTCCTCCAGCGTTTTGAGGAGCGCGTTGAACGCCTCCTTCGTCAGCATGTGCACTTCGTCGATGATGTACACTTTGTACGGTGAACGCATGGCCTTGACGTTGACGTTGGCGCGGAGCGAACGAATGTCATCGATGCCGCGATTCGACGCACCGTCGATCTCCAACACATCGACGTCGCTGCCGGCGGAGATTGCGCGGCAGACATCGCACTCGTTGCAGGGGACGGCGTTCTGAACGTGAGGACAGTTGAGGGCCTTCGCAAAGATGCGGGCGGTGGACGTCTTGCCGACGCCACGCGCCCCGGTGAACAGATACGCGTGCGCCACCCGCCCGGAGAGGATGGCATTGCGCAGCGCCTGCCCGATTCGCTCCTGACCGACGACCTCTTCAAAGGTCTGCGGACGGAAGCGGCGGGCGAGAACGGTGTAGTGTCCCGTGGAGTCAGTCACAGCAGTACGGCCTTGGAACAGGCGACCCGCTCGCTCACTGGCCGGGGCTCACGAACCCGAGTGGTTCTCCCTCAGGTTCCGGCAGAGATTCACGCATCTCCGCCACATCGACACTGCGAGTCGCACCCGTATCATATCGATGGGGTGCCAATCCGCCAGCACCGTCACCAGTGCGCCGGACGATGCGGGCAACGCCGCAGCGGTCTGGTCGATCGCGATCGGCGCCATCACTTGACTCGATCCGACCGCAACGTGTTGGAGAATCGAGCGACCGACCCGGTGAGGAGCAGTATGGGCCTATGCCGCAACCGGATTGGATGTGGGGCGATGCGGCAGAGAGATCTTTCCGTAGCGTTGGCCGCGGGCATCGTAGAGATAGACGACGTTCTGCTGCCTCGTCCAGATCGCGCTGAGCGTGACGCTGCGCGGACCCTGGAGATGAAACTGCAGACCGCAGCAGTCGGCCCCCTGGCGGAGCTCCGTGACGCGGGTCTGGAACTGGTCGGCGAGCAGGTTCTCCCGTGCACAGAGCAAGCTGTGCACAAACGACCGCAGGTCGTCGACAGTCCGGACAGAGGCAGGATCAGGAGCGGAATGCATGCAAGGCGGGGTGTCTGCCGCGAAGCGGTGTCCAGGCAAGGAGGCCAAGCCCATCCATCGACACCCCAGCACGACAACTTCCACTCCGGGGACGGGGTTCCCCAGTCTTTGCGCGACGCGAGGAGCCGTCACGATCGGCACGACGCACAAACACTTCATCGAATGAAAGTCTGGCCGCGGCGACCTTGCGGTTCAGGACGTCTGCTCCACCTGGAAATGCGAGCCAATCGCCAGATTGCTCCCAGC
>JAHBXU010000542.1 GCA_019636315.1 Planctomycetaceae bacterium
GGGAACAGATTCACAATGGGCGCACACCCGAGCCGGAACGTCTCGTCGCCAAAGCTCGCCGTGAGATCGGAAAACGGACGGTCGAGAAACAGAAAGATGTCCGCGCGCGGTCCTAATGATCGCCACACCTCTTCGGGCGGCGTGATATCGACGAACAGGAATTTCTGCGGGAAGGCGAAGTACTCCAGCAGCAACTGGTAACCCGGAAAACAGCGGGGGATGTCAGGCAGCATCAGCTCGTTGCGAGCGAACCCGACCGGCTGAATGTGCGAGGCATCGAATTGCCGCGCCGAGCGCGCGTCGGGATCGCATATCGCAGCCCCAATCACGGAAGTCAGCAAGGCTTCGTGGATTTCATAGATGAACGGAGGCTGTCCATTCAAGAAGAACCTCAATGTGGGAGGACCGCCGTTTGCGCCTTTCATCTGTCCCAGCGAGACGCCCGGAGCATATGAATTCATCGAAACGCGAATCAGTGCCGGTGCGTGTCGCACGGCGGGAACTTCCGGTGCATCGTAAGGGCGATGTTCCAGTCCCGAAGTCGTGATCGCAATCGGCCAGAGGTGGAGATCAGTCGTCGTTCGAAAGCGGACCGGCGCACCTTCTCCCCGAATCGGTTCGGTCTCAATTGCCGAACCGCGCGGAATCGCCTTGCCGTCGGTCAGTTCGGCGAGGGCCTCCGGCAAGCAGACCTCGGCGATTGCCATCGACGGAACCGGGGCCAGATACTGCGGATACAGGATCGACAGCAGGGCCTCGGTGATTTCGGGAAAGTCGTCTTCCAGCTTGTGGCGAATACGCGCATTGAGAAACGCGACTCCCTGCAGCAGCCGTTCAATATGAGGATCCTCGACGTGCTGTCCGTCGAGCTTCAGCCGCGACGCAATCTTGGGATGCTTGGCCGCAAAGGACGCAGCCTGCTGTTTGAGATATTGCAGTTCGCTGCGGTAGTACGGCAGCAATTCGTCGGTCATACGTCCATGCCCTCGACCGTAATGGTCCGCGTATTCGGCTCCAGTCGCGAATCGAAGGAGATGACCTCGGGGGCCGGATAGACGTCCAGGAGTGCTTTAACACGAAATCGGAGCGACCTCCGGTTCT
This sequence comes from Planctomycetaceae bacterium, assembly GCA_019636315.1. Classification (GTDB taxonomy): domain Bacteria; phylum Planctomycetota; class Planctomycetia; order Planctomycetales; family Planctomycetaceae; genus JAHBXU01. Next base: position 1,102 of record JAHBXU010000542.1, read on the forward strand.
GGTTGTTCTCGTCGAGCAGTTCCACCACAACGGAGCGGAATCGCGGCTCGAAGCGATGGATGACTTCCTGGAGAACACGACAGAGTGCTTTGCGTCCGGTAGGCCCGGCGAAGCTCGGCCCGCTGAAATCCGGCACGCCATAGTTGGCCAGCGACGATTCCAGATCCTCCCATTCCTGCGGCCAGACGGCGAAGCGGCGCTTTGTGTTGAGCAGGTTTTCCAGATCCCGCCGAACGCTGTTTTTGGCTTCGCGCAGCGCTTGAGAGCGCGTCGGCGCAATCTCGGTGGCCGCCCGAGGATTCTCATCGATCAGGCGATCAAGCACCGACGGCACGAGCAGTTGTTCCTCGTCGAAGGGCGGCATGGGCGGGATTCTGGCTACTCTGACGCACTGGCCGAACTGCGAACAGAAACGGCGTCCGGTTGTTCAATCTGTCCGATCTGCAGGATCGTCTGCGCGTCATCGCCGACGAGCCAGGTGCGGAGACCGATGCCGCGGATCGGTGCTCCTTCGTCGCCCAGCCAGTCGGTCGCCCGTCCGAGTCGCTGAGCGCGATCGTCCGACGTGCGCGTCACGTCATACAGGCACGGGATGTAAACTTCGCCGTCCGGTCCGCCGCGGACGATCATGTGGACGGGGCGCCACAACAGGTCGCGGGGGCGGCTGGGACGGCGAAACTCCATCAATTCGATCACTTCAAACGGAATCCAGTAATACTTGCCGGTGGATGTGAGCACTTCGACGAACGGCGCACACTGGTCATCCAGATCGCGCAGATCATCGAACGGCTTGCCGTCGCACGTTCCTTGTGTGGGGACTCGTCGCTCGTCGATCGCTGCGAGGAGCGAATCGGCCTCGGCGTTCTCTCCCGCTCGGCGGCAGGCGAGCGCGCGTAACGCGTCCTGCAGGGCGTCGTTCGGCTCGGTGAGGAGTTCCGGCACGCGGCCTTCATCGAATGTCTCGCGGCGCCAGGTTTCGGCCCGAATCAGTTGCCGAAACAGCGCAACATTCGTGGCGATCTGGACGTGCTGCTGAAACAGGACGTCCAATTGTTTGTCCGCCCGTTTCAGATCTCCCGCGTAACACAGCAGTTCCGCCAGGAACCAGCGCGGATTGATCTCGGCGGGCGTCTTTTTGACTGCGGCCAGAGCCGCCTGGACCGCTTCGTCCAGTTGACCGGCCTGAAACAGGTCGAGTGGAGATTCGGACATGGCTCGTTACTTTTCGGCTCGGCCGACCTGCTGGCGCAGAGGGATGGTGAAGATTGCAATCAACAATTTCATCATCGGGTGGTGACAGGACCGTGTCCAGCGCAAGGCGTGACTTTCCTCGGACGAGTCTGGGAAAGCGGATGGCGCCGGCAAACGGCGGACGATCCGTCAACGCGATTCGTGTTCGTCGATTGACTGCCAACTGGACTTTCTCTCACCACACGATCAATGACCAATAACCCACTCGACCGAGGACTGCCTGTTTACGAACGCGGCTGATGGAACAAATCGTAACCCGACCGACGCGTTCGCCAGGGAAGGAAAAGTGGTGATTCCGAACGTCGCCCTTACTGAAGCTCGGTTGTCAATCCGTGTTCAAGTAGGCGCCGGGCCACATCACGTCGACCGGCCGCCAAGTTCGGTGCGCAGCTCAACCGAGGCCGTCAGATCATCGAGTTCAAAATGCGGTCGGAGGTGCACTGTGCAGTGGTATTTCCCGGGATTCTCAGGGTGCGGTCGTACGCTGACCTGCGCTTCCCGCAGTGGAAATCGTGCCTTCGTCTCGAGACCAGCATCATCGTCCGGAGTGACGTAGTTGATAATCCAATTGTGCAGAAACTTTTCGATATCGGGGGCATCCTCAAAGGAGCCCACGCGGTCACGGATCATCACCTTGATGCAATGCGCGAACCGCGACACGCACAGCATGTACTGCAACATGGCGGAAAGGCGCGCGTTCTGCGTGGCGTCCGCTTCCTGGTACGTTTTGGGGAGCTGAACGGACTGGTTGCTGTAGAATACGGCGTACGGGCTGTCCTGACAGTCGCAGAGCGGAATAAACCCCGCCTCGCTCAGCGCCTTCTCCTGTTGTTCCGTGATGATGGCTTCTGTCGCACAGCGCGGAGCGATGAGCGGTGCGTCCGTCTCGAACCAGTGGGTCGGCAGTTGCGTCACCAGCCCTCCGGAACGTGTGCCCGGAGTCATACCGCGGATGCCGGCCAGCCAGCCGGAGTTCTGATAGGAGCGGATCACGACCTCTCCGAAAGCGTATGCGGCGTTGCCCCAGAGGTACCCGCCGATTCCGCCGTCGAGCGTTTCCTGATAGATGAATTGATCCACGCGCGATCCGTCGTCCGCATGCGGCCGCCGCATCAGCATCCGCGGCAGGACGAGTCCCAGAAACCGCGAATCCTCCTTTTGACGCAGGGCGTTCCACTTGATGTACGCGGGATTACGCCGCGCATCGAACGTCGTGCTCAGATCGCTGATCAGCGGTAGATCACGGAATGTTTCCAATTCAAACAGTTGTGGCGAGGGAGATGTGACAAACGGGGCGAACGCCGCGGCAGCGATTTCCGTCATCCCGCTCATCAACTGGACGTCGTCAAGCCGGTTGGACATCGCGTAGTCGCCAAGCAGAATTCCGAACGGTTCGCCTCCGGGCGTGCCGAACTCCGCTTCGTAGATCTTGCGGAAGATCGAGCTTTGGTCGAACTCGATCGCACGGTCGAGATCCTTGAACAATTCGGACTTCGTGCAGTTGAGCACCCGGACCACGA
>JAHBXU010000543.1 GCA_019636315.1 Planctomycetaceae bacterium
AGATGGACCCGGAACTCAACTGGCGGACTCAGCAGGTGCAGACGCTGGTGCGGCTCGCGCATCGGCTGCGGGAGACAGCCGAGCAGCGGGTGCGTCAGCCACTCGCGGAGTTGCGTTTTGCCTGTGCGGACGAACGCCAGGCAGCCGCGCTGGAGCAGTCGACCGATATCATCGCAGACGAACTCAACGTCAAGGCCGTCACACGGGAAGACCACCTGGATGATCTCGTGCGCTATTCGTTTAAGCCGAACCTCAAGACGCTCGGGCCCAAGTATGGAAAACTGCTTGGTGCGATTCGCAATGAGTTGCCGCAGGTTGACCCGCAATTGCTCAAGGCGCTGCGAAACGATGAATCGGTGACGCTGGTGCTCGGGGGCGAGGAGGTCACGCTCGCGCCGGAGGATGTGCTCATCAGCACCGAGCAGGCGAGCGATTGGGCGAGCGGCGACGAAGCCGGCATTCAAGTCGCCCTGTCGACGGCCCTCACGCCCGAATTGATCCGCGAGGGGATGGCCCGCGACTTCGTGCGGCACATCCAGCAGGCGCGAAAGGACGCAGCCCTCGACATCACGGACCGCATCCGCATTGCGTACGCCACCGACGACGCCGACGCTCAAAAGGCTGCGCAGGAATGGTCCGCCTACATTCAGAGTGAGACGCTGGCGGACGCATTGGAATCGAAGCCGCAAGTGGGCGCGGCGGCCCGCAGCGTCTTGATCGGCGAGTCACAGGTGCTGTTTGTGATGAGTCGAGTTTGACGGCAGATAATGTCAATGACGATCCTTCAACGGGCTGCGGCAGGGGATTTGAAGGTCATGAAAATGGAACAGAAGCGAACTCGATGATGCTGCCCGGCTCGCCGCCGCCTTATCTCACGTCTGAATTTCCGGGCGTTGGGGGCGTGCTCAAACATGTTCCGGAGGACTTCGTCGTCGAGGAGATCCCACTGTATGAGCCGTGCGGTGAGGGGGAGCATCTATTTCTCTGGGTGGAAAAGCGCGACCTGCCGGCGGAGCTGCTCACTCAACACATTGCACGGACGTTGGGTCTCAGCCGCTCAGAGGTCGGCGTTGCGGGACTGAAAGACCGGCGAGCCATCACACGGCAGTTTGTTTCCGTCCCGGCACGTTGCGCAGACGGCGTGCCTCAGCTGGAGACCGAATCGGTCCACGTGCTGCGGCGTACGCTCCACACAAACAAGCTGAAGACCGGCCACCTGCGGGGCAATCGCTTCGATGTTGTGATTCGTGAGTCCGACCACGATGCAAAGCAGCGCACACAGCCGATTATCGACGTCCTCCTTCGGAGCGGCTTCCCGAACTACTATGGCGACCAGCGATTCGGTCACGAGAACGAAACCCTCGGTCTCGGATTGGACCTGTTGACCGGCCGCAAGTCGCAACAGGACATCCCCTGGAACCGTCGGAAGTTTCTGGTGCGGCTCGCGCTTTCGTCGGTGCAGTCGGCCATTTTCAACGCCGTCTTGAGCGAACGAATTGCGGACGGGCCGCTGGGGCGCGTGTTGCCGGGGGATGTGATGCTGGTTCGGAAGAGCGGCGGGCCGTTCGTCGCAGATGACCTGCCACGCGAGCAGGAGCGGTTCGAGCAGGGGGAGACGGTGCTCAGTGGTCCGATGTATGGCGTGAAGATGCGGCATCCAACCGGGGATGCGGCCGATCGAGAAGCGAGGGCACTCGCATCGTTCGGTCTGTCGCCGGCCCACTTTGCGCGATGGCGCAAGCTTCTGCCGGGCACCCGCCGTCCACTTGTGGCCATAGCCGAGGATCTGCAGGTTGAGCCGCACGAATCGGGGTTGCAGTGCCGCTTTCAGTTGTCCCGAGGAGACTATGCCACGGTTCTCTTACGCGAAATCATGAAGAATGACCCATCGACAGAGGTTCCGGACGAAGCTCCAATAGAACAAGCGTGAGCGAGTCCCGCCGACAGGCCAACGCGCGGGCGGCTGCGTTCATGTTCCGTGGCAAATATTCTCTGGGGACGCGATGATGGTCCGGCGGACGTCGTTCCGGGAGCGGGACCGGATGGCGTCGCAAAACCATTCCTCCGTTTGTCCCCTCGGCACGTCGTGACTGAGGATGACCACGGGAAGTGATGCCGGATTGAAGGACGAACGGACAAGTGACCTCAGGGAACCTCTACATCGGGATCGATATCGGCGGGACGTCGATCAACGTCGGCATTGTCGACGACGCCGGAACCCCGCTGGCAAAGCAAACGCGCCCGAGCCTGCTGAGCCAGGGGCTCGAGGCGGGCCTGAAACAGTTGGACGATGCGGTTGCTGCAATCATGAGCGAGAGCGGCTCCGACTGGGATGCCGTCGCCGCCGTGGGAGTCGCTGCTCCCGGAACGATGGACCTGCCGTCGGGAATCATATTCCATCCGTTCAATCTCCCCGGATGGGAAGACCTGCCGCTTCGAAAGTTGGTGGCCGAGCGGTTTGGAAAGCCCGCCATTCTCCAGAATGACGCCAATGCCGCGGCCTATGGCGAATATTGGGTCGGCGGCGCCAGCGCGGCGCAGAGCCTGATGTTCTGGACGCTGGGCACCGGAATCGGGGGCGGCATCGTCATCGATGGGAAGCTGCTGACCGGCGCCCATTCCCACGGCGGAGAGTGTGGGCACATGATCGTCCAGATGGACGGCGGCGAACCATCTCCGAATCACATTCACGGCGCGCTGGAGTTGTACGCCAGTGCATTGGCGCTGGTTCGGCGGTGCGAGCAATCCCTGGCAAACGGCCGGGCGTCCGTCCTCGCGAAATGGCGCGCGGAAGGGGCCGAGCTGACGCCCAAACTGATCGCACGCGCGGCTGAAGAAGGGGACCAACTGGCTGACGAGTTGATCATGGACACCGCGCGCTATCTGGCGATCGGCACGATCAACATGATGCACACGATCAATCCTGCGGTTGTCCTGTTCGGAGGGGCGATGACATTCGGGCGGAACGAGACGGAACTCGGCCGCCGATTTCTGGCACGCATCAAAGAGGTCGTCAAGGCGCACGCGTTTCCGATCCTCGCCGAGCGGACGGTCATCGAATACGCAACGCTCGGCGCAGATGCCGGATTCATCGGAGCCGCGGGGTGCGCGCGCGAGGCTCTGTTATCGGATCCGAAGCATCCCTTGCCCATGTCACGTTAGGTCGCGGCAGAGTCGAAATTCTCTTGTCGGAAGGGCCGGCGGCGACGTAAATAGGGAAAGCCATTCCAGGGGGCGTGTTCGGTCAGTCTGCCGGGATGGCTTCGACCCGTTTCGTTTGTGCGGTCTGACTGCTGTCAAAGCAGTGCGGGCGGGCGAAGCATTTGGTTCGCTTCACATGGGCACTTCAGTGGCACCTATGGTTCGTTGTTACATTGCGTCCGCACTGTTGCACGCCGGAGCGATTGCGGCGGCCGTGGTGTGGATTGCGCTGTTTCCAGCACCTTCACGACCGCATGCATCCGTCGTGCGGACGACGACATCGGACGAGGATCGGGAATTGACCGCCCGGATTCAGGAATCGTCCGCGCGGTCCGGAGAAGAACTCCTGGGGCCGTTGGTCGATTCGAGTCGAAGGAACGAGGATGCTTCACCACACCTGCCTGGCGAGGGCAATGTGGACGCGTCTGTCCTTCGGCAATTGGAGGCGATGCGGGACGCGGCCGATGCCCGTTCGGCGGACGAGAATCTGACGGAACTGGAATCTCTGGCCCGTCGACTTCAGGGAATCGCCGATCCGTCTTCCGTTCAGGACCTCACGTCAACGCTCTCGAGAGCGCTGGGAGCCAATGATCGCACACCGAGCGCCGAAACCAGGCCTCGAAATAGTGATCGCGAGTTCGATGTCTCGACGTCGCAGGTCTCCG
>JAHBXU010000544.1 GCA_019636315.1 Planctomycetaceae bacterium
GAGCAACCGGGGTGTGAGTCTCTCAAGGTTTCATTTGACGTCATCCTCTTGTCGTCGGACATGCTGTTCGCTCGCGCACCAATTTCCCTGCCAAATTTGCAGTCGCTCGTCTGATCTGGGTTTCGCCGTGTTGTCGTGACGCAGACCGCAACCCACTCGCAAAGTCTCCCGCGACCCGGTCGATGCGATGCCGCCGAAGGCGCGTGGTTCTAAGGATGTGTGGCGAAAAGTCTTCATGAGACTCGTTGCAGACGACGCAGTTTGCCCACGCGGTTTTGTTTTGCTGCGCTATGTTTGACCGGCAGATCCCGGGACCGGACCGACTTTCGTGATCCGGACGTTTTCTGTCTCGAAGACATTTGATGTGGGTGTGAAGCTATGACAGCATGAATGATCGAAGGGATTCTGCCGCCCCCCGGTCCCCTGTGACTGATCCGTTGCCCCCTGTGACAAAACATCCTGAAGACGACTTTGGAGGAACAACCATGAGGACCGCACTTCTTGGAGCAGTGCTGAGTCTCCTCGCACTGACCGCAGCCCCCGCCCAGGCCGGCTGGTTCTGCGGGGCCGCCGGCTACAACTGTTGTCCAACCGCTTGCTGCCAACCCACGGCCTGTTATACGACGTGCCGCGTCGAACGTCAGACGTGTCAGCGAACGGTCTATAAGACGACGTTCGAACCGCAACAGTTCACGACCTTTCGCACGGTCCAGGAAACCGTGTGCGAAGAACGACCGGTCACCTGCTTCCGGACGGTGGTCGAGCAGGCCTGCCGCGAAGAACAGTACACGGTGCAGCGACCGGTCGTCGAAACGTGCTATCGCGAGCATCAATATCAGGTGCAGCGGCCGGTCTGGGAGACGCAATTTCGCGAACAATGTCACCAGGTGGCCCGCCCGGTCTGGGAGGAATCGGTCCGCGAATGCCGGCGCACGGTCCTTCGGCCGGTGACCGAAACGATCGAACGGGAAGTCTGTCATACCGTCATGCGGCAAGTGACGGAAACTGTCAATCAGGAGCGTTGCTTTACAGTGATGCAGCCGGTGACGACGCAACGGACTGTCCGTAAGGTCGTGGGCCGCTGGGACGTGCAGCAGGTCCATCATCCGGGGCCGGTGGTTCCGCGCATGGTGGTCGATCAGTGCGGCGTCCCCCGCATGTGCATGGTGCAGTGCCCCGGCTTCACCACCTGCCGCCGCGTCTGGTGCCCACAGGTCGTCGAGTGCCAGGTTCCCTGCACGACATTTCAGCCGCAGGTCGTCCGTCAGGTCTGCCCGATTCAAGTTTGCCGGATGGTGCCGCAGACCGTCGTCCAGAAGGTGCCTGTCCAGGTCTGTCGCATGGTTCCGGAAGAAGTCGTCACGCAGACCCCCGTGCGAACCTGTCGTTGGGTGAACGAGACGAGGACCTCTCAGATTCCCGTTCGGGTCTGCCGAATGGTTTGTGAAACCAAGACCTGCCAGATCCCCTATCAGACCTGCAAGATGGTCTGCGAGACGCGGACCCGTCAGGTTCCCTACTGTGTCTCCAGGCAGGTTCCGTTCACCGTGACTCAGCGGGTGAACCGAGTCGTCTGCCGCCAGGAACCGGTGACCTGTACGCGGATGGTGGCGAAGTGCGTGCCGACGGTGGAAACGTACGAAGTCTGCCGGATGGTGCCGGTGCAGACGTGCTGCAACCCGTGTGAAGGCAACGTGGGTTGCACGAGCTGCGCTGACGGAAGTTGCGCTGATGGAAACTGCGCGGACGGCGGATTCTCCGGTGGTGCAGCACGTCCCATTCTGCCGCAGGGAGGCTCCTCCGAGCCGAGCCCAGCCGTTCCGGAACAATCCGGCCCCAGTGCGGCCCTCGCTTCGGGAGTGCACACGTGAGCAGGGTTCTCTGGCGTGCAGGGGGATAACCCTCCCTCGCCGGAAGTGTCTCGTTCAATGAAAAATCGGGCGGCCGCGCACACTGGTGCCGGCCGCCTGTTTTCGTGTCTGAGGACCGATACTCCCGTTTCGCTCAGCGCTGCGCGGGAGTCACCGACGACAGGTTCCGGAGAAGGTGGCTGCGGCGTTTCCTGCCGAAAACCGCACGACGAGACACCGAAAACATGGGGTTTCGGAGGGAAATCGACGGGCTGCCATCGCCCTGTCCTGACGAATCGTTACGATCCGCAGATTCCCCTCATGCCGAGTCCCTGGCAATCTCGATGCCCTTCAACGCCGGTCGCCCCATCGATCGGGGCGCGCTGAACTTTTCCCGCAGCCGCGCCGCGTCAGTGTGTTGGTCATCGATCAATCCCGAGAATCTCCCGGGGCGGCATCGGAATCAGGTCGGACACGACGTCACATCTCAGACGGTCGTGGCCGGTCGCACGTCCCAGGTAAGGAGACCAGCATGCGTCGCGTTTTGACGATTCTCGCTGCGGCCGCGATCTTGGCCGCGCCCTCGCTGTCCATCGCCAAAAACCCGTTCGATTTCAGTGACTGGGTGCGGAAGTCTCGGACCGAGTCGACGCCCGACGGCGATTCCGAGGGCCCGCCTCAACAGACCGGCGCGGGAGATCCAAACATCTCCAGTGCAGGTCCCCCTGCAAAGAACTACGCCGATGAACTGTTCGGCGAGCCTCAAGCTCCATCGCAACCACAAGCTGCTTCGCAAGCAAAAGCTCCTTCGCAAGCGCTGGTCCCGTCGCAATCGCAGGCACCTCCTCAGTCACAGGTGGTCTTGCAGGCACAAGCTCCATCGCAAGCCCAGGCGCCTTCAGCGGCGGCATCCAGACAATCTCCGACGACGTCCCCCGCTCCGACCCGACCCAGTCCCTGGACCCCCGTCGATAATCGCGACCGACGTACCAACGCGACGCCTCAGCCGACGGGACGACCGCGTTTACCCGATGTTCCGCAGCCGGCCGCGCGCATTACCCGTGACGATCTCAACAACCGCAAATCTGACGACGCCTTGCAACGTTTCGACGAGTATCTGAAATCTCGCGCGGTCGTTCCTGCTGAGCACGTCGATTCGGGCGAACAGTCCTCTGACGAGAAGATTCAGCCTGTCGCAAACCCGGCTGCCGCGCAGTCGTCGCGCCCCCGGCACGACGATCCTTGGGCCGATCTGGCCAACCCGGAGCCACAAACCAACCTCCTGACCGAAGACGATGCGGCGCTCGATGAGCCCGGCGCACCTCCGGCCCAAGACGCGGCCGATGATCGGTTCTCGTTCCTCGAAGAACCCGCGGCGAAATCGGCGGAGACTGCGCAGCGACTGACGGAGACGATTCCCACCAATCCCTTGCGGCGAACGGAGGATCGTCCACGAGCGTCTGAATCGACGCCCATGATGCAGATTAATCCCTCGAAAGGGAACAAGGCTCCCACCAAAGAGTCGCATCCGGTCACGCCGTCCGTGAATGCCCTCTTTGGCAAATCAGAAGACACCGCCCGGTCGGAAGATCCAAAGTCGCGGTTCTCGATTTCGCGTGGGGCGCCGACCACCGTGCCGGCGGCAGCCCCCACGGCGTCAGCCGCCCCCCCGGTTTCGACTCCACCGATTTCTGTCGCTCCCATGAGCACGACCCCGCCGCGCACCCCGAGCCTCTCGGTCGCCTGGACTCCCAAAGCGCCGCTGAATGTGGGTGTGGAGTGCCCCTGTGAAATCCTGGTGACCAACCAACGAAAAGGCTTCGCAGAAGAGGTCAGTGTCGAAACGCGGCTTCCCCAAACGGTGAAATTGCTGCGTGCTGTCCCCGAACCGTGGGAAGAGAACGGTGCCTTTCGCTGGCAATTGGATACCCTCGAACCAGGGGAAACTCGCGCAATTCAGGTCGTCATCATCGCTGCACAGCCCGGCCCGGTCGAACTCACCGCGAACGTGCGTT
>JAHBXU010000545.1 GCA_019636315.1 Planctomycetaceae bacterium
CGGTCCTCGGCCTCCCCAGCAATCTGGATCAGCATCTCACGATGGCCGACGTCGAGCGGATTGGTGCCGGGCTGACCCTCCGAGCAGAGACCGCGACAGAAGGCGCCATCCTGGCATCGACGCTGCCACTCGTCGAAACGTCAAAGTTCCGACAGGCCGCGCATGACGCTGCTCGACTGTTTCAATCGTACGACTGCCAAGAGCGCTTTCGGCAACTGGTTGACCGGGTCATCGGCGCCGAGCCAGCCGAGCACAGAGCTCGCCCGCAGCCGCTAAAATAAGCACGGGGGCCGGTGATGTCTCACCGGCCCCCGTCGACTTTCAAACTGTACGCACGATCTCAGAAGATCAGGCAACCTGCTGCTTGTTGCGGTTCATCCGGCGACGGAGCCCCGGGAAGGCAACCAGACCGGTCGCGAACAGGATCATGCTGGCCGGTTCCGGAACTTGCGACACGGCGAGAACTGACGAACCATCTTCGGTCGCGAAGAAGCTCGTGTTCGACACGCTGGTGAGCGCCGTGTCACCTGCAATGCTGCCCGGCCAGTTCGCGGGAACGAATCCGAACGGGACGCCAGGCGTCGCGTCGAAGTTCGAGTCCGTCATCGTGATCAGAACCGGATCCGTCGGATCTCCACCCGCCAGCAGCGCGCCCAGATCTTCGCCGGTCACCGAATCAATCAACGCGCCAGGAACGGCATAGATCAGCTCAAACGTTGCGTCGTCCGAACCGTCCAATGTGGCGGTTGTGAAGATGCCGCCGCCGCCCGGCAGAATCCGGAACGTGGCGAGCAATGTGCCATCCTGGAAACCAGCACCACCAGTCAACGGAGCGGTGTTGGAGTTAACAGCGGTGTCCACGTAGATGTTCAGCAGGCCCGACGCATAAGTCGGATCGACAATATGCGTAAAGGTTTGAATCGGGCCAGCCGGGCTGGTCGATTGCGAGACGACGCTGAACGCCATGGTGATCTCGAAATTAGCGTTCAAGATCTCACCCGTGGTGGACGTGTTGCCGAACCCACCGAGAGCCTTCTGCAGCGAGGTGACTGTGAGCAAGCCCTGGATCACGGAAATATCGCCCATATCAACGACGCCGGGCGTGCCATTATCAACGACGAGCTCCGTGTGAGCCAGACCGGTGAACTTGATTTCACCGATATCCGTCAATGTTCCGGTCAAACCCAAGCCCAGGACCGAGAGGTCAATATCGAAACCGCCCGTCAAGAACGCAGCTTCAGTCTTGCTGGAAAAGCAGCAGGCTGACAGGGCAACCAATGCCGCAGCGATACGCGTACGAATCATTTTCATTCCTCATGGTTTTGTAAGTTACTCGAAGTTCTCTGCGGCGTAGACGTCACCGCAGAAGGTCAGCAATTGCGACACTTCAAGACACAAAACGTGGAGGACGGAAAATGCCTGTGGAGAAAGCGGGTGGCAGCCACACTTTGCCGCCAAATCCCAACCATGCCACAAGCTGCGTGGCAGCGAGCGGTTCAGCCGGCGATAAAACCGCCGGAATGGACCCAAGCGAGGAGGGAGTGACCGTCTGGCTCGACATGCCGCCAGCCACTGGACCGGCGACATGATACTGCCATTCTTCCAGTGACAACGCGGTTCGTACGGGCCCATGGCCGTCCGAAGCACAGGCACCGCAACTCGCAAGCTCTCGGTGCGATGCATCCTGCAGACCAATACTGGCCGCCAGATATCCGGCGTCAGCGTCGGTTCCTCCGAAGGCGACGCACGTCACCACCAGAGAAAGCAGAAGTTGGAGATGAAATCGGCCCATCACGCGTTGCGCCCGATAATCCCGTCAAATATCAAAAGTCAGCCTAAACGACCTAAGCAGCGGTGTCAACGGGGCAATCAAGAGATTCTTCAGGGTTTCCAAAATCTCTTGGGGGCTTCGATTCAAGGGTGTTCCTTGCCAGTCGCGAGGCCGCCGGAACGGTCGCTGAGTTCGCTCTGCAGTGCTTTGAGTCCTGCATGTTCGAGACGATGGAGATTGGTTTGTGAAAGGCCTTTGGCCTCCGCATTTCGCAGTGCATCGGAAGCGCCAGGACGATCACCTGCTTGATGGCGGGCCTGTGCCATATGGAACCACAGCGACGCATCGTCACCCGCCTGTTCCAACGCCTCCTGCAGGTCGGAAATCGCATCTTGTGGACGTTGCAGCCGCAGCAGGACGACCGCGCGTGTATCGCGGAGGGCCGGCATCGGACCGGCGATCTCGATGGCGCGATTGATGAGGGCGAGGGCCTGAGACTCGCGTCCCGATTGAAACGCGAGCAACCAGGCAAGGTTGTTCAGAGCGACGACGTGCCGATCGTTGACCGCCAGAATTCCCTCATAGATCTTGATCGCCTCGGGGGCCCGACGCTGAACGTCTCGAAGGTCCGCCATGAAAATCTGATACTGACCGCGAAGCTGAGCATTGTCGGTCCGCTTGGCTGCGTCGATCAGCATTTTCTCGACACGGGCGATCTGCTGTTCGCTGGCTGATTTCTGGCGGATGAGGGCGACGCTGTTCTCTGCGGCCCGAGCCGGGTCCGCAAGCTTGTTCCAGACCTTCTCGCACGTCTCCAGACCTTCGTCGATGCGTCCCTGACGACCAAAGAAGCCGACGAGGGCGAGTGAGGCTTCCGCGGGCTCTCGCGATCTGGCGATATACTTCCGAAACAGGTCCTCGGCGGCTGCGTATTGCCCAAAACCTTCAAGCCACTCCGCAACAACGCGATGCATTTGGACCTGGGCGCCGGCAATCATGTCCGCTGCGGAGATATACCGCTGCAGCACTCCCAACACCTCGTCGGTCTTCTGTTGGCGAAGCAGGTCTTCCAGTTGCGGGACGATTTGTGCAAGCGCAGCGTCTTTTTGTGTGCGGAGAATCTCTCGAAGAAGTTCGATGGCTCCCTCAACGTCCTTCTGTTCCACCATCTCGCGCAACGATTCCTGTGGGGGATTGAACGTGAGACGATCCAGATAGGTGAGTAGGACAGGCACCGTTTCATCGCTCCGCCCCTGGGCGTGCAGGAGTCGGGCTTGAACCTGAACGGTCTCCAATGTGCCGGGAGCAATGCGCTGCAGCTCTTCGACAAAGCCGTTCAATTTTTCCACCCGCTCGTCGTCCAGCGGTTCCTGTTGGCGCAGCATGGCCATGGCATAACTGGCGATGACGATGGGGTCAGCGGCGTGCGCATCAGGCCGGTTTGAATTGAGAAGGTCCTTGTATTCGGCCTCCGCACTCGGCCACTGACCGGTGAAATCATAGAGTGACGCCAGCTGCAGTCGCTCTTTCGTCGTGAGTCGATTGCCGACGACGCTGCGAAGCTGCTCCAGAAGTTTGAGCATTTCCGGACGATCGGCGACGCGGTTTCGCCGCGCGAGCACCTGCAGCTGCAGGCGGATGTTGTATGCTCGCTGTTCGTCAGTATTGAGGTCCGCCGAACGCAGCATCTGCAGTGCCTGCGTGAGATCGTCGATTGACCCACCGGAAGCCTTGACGATTGCCTGACTATGTTCGGCCCACTGACGTGCCTCGCGGGAGGCGCCGGTGGACGGATCGAGGATCACGGCGATGAGAGTGCGGGCTTTGTCGAGCTGCCCGGCTTCCATGAAGTACTCGGCCGCTTCACGATACAGGTCCATATTCTTCGGCGCGGCGTCGATCGCGGCGGTGTAATACCTTTCCGCCTGTTCGCTCCACGGTTTCTTTTCCTCCGGATTCGCACCGCTGCGGACGAGCGCCCGGTAACAGCGGGCCAACGTGCGTGGCTTGAGGGAGGGAGGGTCGTCTGGCAGGGCCTGTTGCGCTTCGTCAATCTTGTCGGTCGCCGCGATATAACGCGTCCGCTGTG
>JAHBXU010000546.1 GCA_019636315.1 Planctomycetaceae bacterium
TCGCGCTGCACGCCGTCTCCTGCAGATCCTTGTCATCCAGAAGCAACAGGATGCGTTCAAGATGTTCGCGGTACTTCGATCTCTCTAATGAACTCACCGCCATCTTGCGCAGGTCCATGTTTTCATTGGGATCATTCGCAACGTCAAACAGAATGTTGGCCAGAAGGGGATTCGGGAAGCTTTGCAGCACCTGAATGCACTCGCGACGAATCCGTTGATCGGGGTCACGCGAAAGTCGTCCCAGCTCAGGGTAAAGCATTGCCGGTGCGCGATGTGCCAGACAGTAGACCGCACCGCGCTGTAGCTCCGGCAGCGGGTGATGGGTGTATTCGAGCACCTGCCGAAACACGTCAGCATACTCCGACGGCGCGAGATGGAGTACATCAAGGACACGCATCGCCTGCGTCAGCATCGTGAGATCGTTCGTCTGCAAGACGTCCAGGACGGCCTGAATCGCTGCCGGGGTCCGAAATTGCGCCATCGCTTCACCAGCGTCCCGGTCATGGTGTTCGATCCAGCATTCTCGCAGGGCCTCGATCAGTTCCGAAGGTTTGGACTTGGAAAACCGCGTGTGCGTGTTGGCAAACCAGATGCCCAGTCGCCGTCGGCGTGGATCGGGAGACCGTATTGCCTCCACCAGTGCCGGGACAGCCGCTTCAAGTTCAGTAGCCGGATCGTCCAGTGGAGTGATCCCGGCCCACGGTGAATGCGGTGCGTTCAATTGGGCCAGTGGGATACTGAGGGTCCCGAACTTCATACTCACCGCGTCATACTGATGGGAATGCAGCCAGCCCAGAATGCCGATGCTCCCCGCAGCATGGAGTCGCGGTTCGGCATCGAGAGCGATCTCGACAAAGTCGGCAAAGGGCAGGTGCTCCAGCGCGCGCCGACGGGACAGATTGTCGAGAGGAGCGAATTCGTTCTTCGGTGTTCCGGCGTGTTGCGACAATCGATGATCGAAGTAGCGCCGGCGAAGCACGAGCGGCACTTGATCCGTGGCTCCTATTTCATCCATCACCCACGCAATCTGAACGGCATGTTCGTCCGTTGCCTCGCCGAGCGATCGCAACAACTGAGGGACGATGTTGGGCCCCTGGGCAATCAGCCATTCGCGAGACTCGAACGGTTCCCGCACGAGTCGCCGCACATACCTTTCCACGGCGGCAGGATCGGGCACATGGCGTGATCGTTTGTGCGCCGGGACGAAGTCGTCACCGATAATCGCCAGGTACTGCTCCCACTCATCGGGTGAATAGCCATGACGCCGCCCCGTCAGCTGCCACAACGCGTGCGTCGAGACCATGGCAATGTGCTGTGTAAACAGACCGAGCCGCGGAATTTCCCGAACCTCTCCATGGGGCACACTGGAAATGCTTGCTTCAATCGCTCCCAGAGCTTCACGCAACAGATCAGTCAGAACAATGACCGTTTCACGGTCGCCAATTTGTCCCGCCACGTAGGCGTACGCTTCGTACAAACCCGGGGTACTCGAGTTGCTGAGTGGATTGCGAATACTTTGCGGTAACTGGGCATGAGTGATTTTGTTGTGGATGTCGGCCTGAATTACGTCACCGCGGCGGATGACCTCGCGCACCGTGAAGTCCTGCTCCATCCTTCGCTGATGCTGCCTTTCCCAGAATTCAGCGTACCGGCAAACCTCCTCGATTGTGTGAAGAAAGTTCTCATATCCTCCTCCGGTCGACACCTTCACGGAACCAAATGGCGCCCGTTCAAACCTCTCGAGTAATTGCTCGTTGGTCAACAGTGTCAAGTCAAGGGCGTCCTCCTCATCGATCGGATCGTCCGCCGGGTTGACATTCTGTGACGTCTGTGGCAGTGACGGATCGGCGGCATGCAACACCGCCAGAGGCACATTCAGTAAGGCCCAAAGCAGTCCAACGCTGGCGGCTGCAGAGGCCTGTACGACTTGCCGTTTTCGGTTGGCGTGATTCATGGATTGACTCCGTCGGGTGAGCAGCGCGGTGGCCGAGAGGGAAACAACCATCAGACGGGAAGGGGCGCTCCCGTCGTCGGGTCATACAGGAGGCCGCTGCCATCAGCGTGCCTGCATCACTTGCGGTGACGACACGCTGGACCAACAGGATGTCTAGGATGTCATCACACGCCCGTTCCTGCAACCTGCAATGCCAGGCGGCGGTCAATCCACTCCAGAGCCGCTTCCCTGCGTTCTCAATGGATCCAGCAACGCGGCGCGGTGCTGGACACGCTCGTCCGTCAACCACAATCAATCCAACGGATAACGCACCACTCGAACGCCGCACCGACTCCCGCATCCGCGCCATTCATCAATTGCTCAAGCGCTTGGGCCAACATTCGCCCGATCCGACATTCCCCTATCACATTCCCGCCTAAAATGGCTCTTCGGATAGCCTCTTAATGCCCCCCGGTCCTGGTCGATCGGTGACTGCAGAAGTCATAGCTGCGCTTCCGTCGACGATCATTGAACATACGATAGTGCTGCCGACCGGCCCCAGAAAATGCGGTCATCCGCTTTCGACATGATGCGAGCGGCGTACTGCACGTTCATGGAGTTCCCGCAATGAAGCCGCACACAACGCGGTGCAGTCACCGCCTGGACGCATCATTTGAGGGAATCAAGGCGATCACTGCTGCGAAGAAGCCGTCTGTCGCTGATCCTCGTCCGCGTCGTTCGCTGGGGTGTGCGCCTCCAGCGGAGTCTGCGACTCGTTGTCGCAACCAGCATGAGAAGCGCGGCCCGTCATGGGACTCTTTCCGTTCGGGCCACGCCTTCGCTTCAGCAAACGCGGTGATCGTCCCCCGCCTGTACGCGCATGCCCCCGGGTGCAGAAAATGGGGGCAGATCAATCGCACAGGGTCATTTCAGCTCCAGCGGGGGAATCTGGTTTGACTCGGGGTCAATGCGAACGATCAAGTCGGTGGTGTCCGGTTGAGAGTATTTCCGGGGGAGATCGTTCGGCTTGGCGCCCATCGCACCATTCGAGATGACGATCTCGTTGTGCACAATCGTCGCCTTATAATTTCCGGCCGGTGCTCCATCTCCGCGTTGCCAGGTCCAGACGCTGAACGTACCGTCTTCCGTTGATTTGGCTCTCGGACGGACCGTATCGGGAAAGGTTTCGTCTTGCGGGAACAGCACGATGTCCGCGTTGGCGACCGGCTTCCCCCGATAGGTCACGACGCCGGTCGCAGGGTACACCGTCTCCCACGGTGGGGGAGCTGACCCTCCGCAGCCCGCCATCATCAGTGTGAGGAATGATCCGCACAGCGCAGCAGCCGCACTGGATGAGCGAGGAGAGAAGATCTGATGGCTTAGCACTTCAGTAACTCCTTAAACAGTTGATCTCAGCAGACGAATGAAAAGCCTGCAACACTCGTACGGCAGAAGGTCAGTCAGCGGCTGCGTGAACCGCACCACGATCGTCGCCCGCGGCCGTCGTCTATGGAAGCTGGGCCAGAAAACGCCGGAAGGCGATCGCCACTCCCCTCGCGTGAGGAGAGCGGCGTCGCCCGACAGTCGTTGGTTTTCTTAGAACTCACCGATGACTTCGCCGCCGGCCGGAGTCGCGAGACCAATGAACGTGGCGAAGTTGATGTTTTCACTCAGGAAGCGGACCGAACCGTCACCCAGGGTGAAGTGAGCTCCCCCGGTATGTAGCGAGTAGGGGGCCCCGGTTCCATGAGTCGCGATGGGGAGTCCGAGAATCGTGTCAGCAATCCCCTGAGAGGTGTAAGTCAGGTTTCGGACGTTGTGGCCGTTCGTATGGTTGAACGGAATCGGACCGCCGAGGACGCCCGTCGGATCGGATGTCTGGCCGAACAGAATGAGGTCGCTCGCAGGACGGGACCATCCGCCGG
>JAHBXU010000547.1 GCA_019636315.1 Planctomycetaceae bacterium
GAGACAATCAGGCAACTTGCCTCGCGTTCCAGAAGCTCCGCCTCCAGCGCCTCCTGGCCCTCGATGTCGAGATGGTTGGTGGGTTCGTCCAGCAGGTAGAAGTTCGGCGCAGTCAGACGCAGGACCAGCATCGAGAGGCGCGCTTTCTGGCCACCGGACAGCCTGCCGATCGCGTTCCCCTGCATGTTGAGACCGATTCCAGCGCCGGCGAGCAGACTACGAGCGCGCTGCTCGCCCAGTTCGAACCGCCGCGTGACGGCTGCGAGCGGCGTATCGCCATCGGCCAGATCGGAAAGCGCCTGGTCACCATAACCCAGAACCAACGACGGCGTCGCCTTCACACTTTCAATTGCCCCTGCGGGCTCGGCGATCGCAGATCGCACCATCTTCACCAGGCGCGTCTTGCCGGTCCCGTTGCGTCCGAGGAGGACGATCCGGTCGCCTTGCCGGATCCAGAGCTGGCCGGTGCGGAACAGAAGCGTGCCGTCCGGTGTCGTTACATCGGCGTTGTCCAGCGTCACCAGCACTCCCGCGTGCGTCGATCGGTTGGCCAGCCTGATCGTGCCGGCGGAATGCTCCTGGTGTGCCGGGCGCGCTAAATCCTCAAGGCGTTCGGCACGCTCCCTGAGTTGCTTCGTCTTCAGCGTCAGCAGGTCGCTGCCGGAATTGATGCCGATATTGGTGAGCTTGGCCGCCTGCTTGCGGAGCTTGGTAGCCTCCTTGAGGTCTCGCTCGGTCTGCGCCGCGAGTGTCTCGTCCTCACGGTCCAGCTCCGCCCGCGCCGCAGAATAGGCCAGCGGGAAATACCGCGACGCGCCCGGCCTGAGGAACAGCGTCCGGTTGGTCACGGCGTCGAGGAAGTCCCGGTCATGGCTGGCGATCACCGCGGGCACGGCCCGCGCCACCGTGGTCAGCCAACGTTCGAGCAGCACGATCTTGCCCAGGTCGAGATGGTTCGTCGGCTCATCCAGCAGCAGCAGGTCAGGGTTGCCGAGCAGCAACTGGCACAACGCGACGCGGCGTTTCTCACCGCCGGAAAGGTACTCGACCTTGGCGTCCATGGGCGGCAGCCGCATGGCATCGCAGGCGATCTCCAGCGTGCGGTCCAACTCCCACAGATTGGCATGGTCGATCTGGTCCTGCAGTTTTTGTTGTTCCTCCAGAAGCTTGTCCATTTCTTCCGGCGACGCATCGGCGAAGGCCATGTTGACTTCGTTGTAGCGATCGAGAATGGACCGCGGCTCCGCAACGGCCTCGTCGATGCACTCCTGCACCGTTTTGTTGGGATCCAGCCGCGGCTCCTGGGAGAAGTAACCAATCTTGATCCCCTTGGCCGGCCGCGCCTCCCCCATGAAGTCCTTATCTTCCCCCGCCATAATCCGGAGCAAGGTGCTTTTCCCGGACCCGTTGTTGCCGATGACGCCGATTTTGGCCCCGGGAAAGAAAGCCAGCCAGATATCCTCCAGAACCGCCGTCTCATCGTAGATGCGGGTGAGGTGCTCGATCGTAAAGATGTACTGCTGCGACATGGGTGGGTGAACAGAGGACAGTGGTCGGTGGAAAGTCGTAGAGGGAAGTGTCGGGACCAGACGCCCACTTGGCAAGTGAGGAATCGGCGCAAGTTGGCACGCTGAAACGCCAGGAACCGGGCCGCGCTGGGGGCGGGCGCCCTCAAGAGCCAAGTCTTGGGCAGCCGTTGCCGATGCCGCACCTACAGGGGGAGATGTTCCACCCGGTTCTGCAAGTCGGCCGGCTCATAGCACTTGGAAATCAATTCCAGATCGTGCACGCATTGGCCGATCGACACCCGGAGCGGATGACCATACACGATACCCGCGAAATTGTGCCGCCGCCGTTGCCGATCTGCCGCGATGGCCAGGAAATCCCGGTCCTGCGAAAAGAGGGCACGGCCGAGTTCGGTCGCGCGGTCCAGCAACCGCTCGTCGTCAGAATCTGCGCGGCTGTCGTCCTGTGCCGTCAGGACGTCGACTTTGCGGAGTTCAAGCTGCTCTGTAATCGCTGCATGAACGTGAACATCCATGTATAGCGGCACGCTCACGGGAGCAGGCCCTGAGCCCGCAGCCGGCGACGGCCGGGAGAATCCCGATCCTGATCCCTCAGCCGCGCCGCCTCATCTGATTGCCGCTGCATCTCGACGTCCAGTTGGACCTGGTGGTCATAGTAGTATGACAGTGCCGCATGAATCTGCGCCAATGACAAATGCGGATGCTGCAGGTGAATTTCCGCCGGGCTGAACCCATATGCGACGTGGTCGAGCACGATCTCGAGGACCTTCACCCTGGTCCCCGCCACCCACGCGCGGCCGGAATCGTCAAGTTCGATATGCGATGTGGTGAGGAGAGTCATCCGATGCTCCCATACGGCCGGGAACTTCGATCCAACGAGCCGCAATGTCTGATGCTGTCGCCATCATCTTCAGTCAAACTCCCGCCGATGACAAGCCCGAAAGAGGCGATGGTCGATTCCAGAGTGAACACTGCAGATTGCCGATGCGCTTGGACGCGGCAGGCATTTGTGGGCACAATAGGTGGCATACCCAGGCCGAGTTCCTCCCGGTGTCTTTAACGATGGGGGTGAGCGATGAGCGTCCGCTTTCTGATGGTGTTGTGCCTGTCGACGTTGCTATCTGGTGGCCCAGCGTGGGGCCAGGAGGCGGATGGGCCGCCCTCTTCGGACGCTGCTGTCGCGAATGGGGAATCTCCAACGCAGGGTCAACCCGGTGACGGGCCGGCGACGATTGATGCGACGACGATTCTTCCGCCGGAACTGGCTCAGAAGATCGACTGGGAATTTCGCAGTCTGCCGCTGAACCAGGTTCTCGACGAGTTCTCCCGGCGGATCGAGATGCCAGTGATGCTGGATGAGGTCCACCTCGATGAAATCGGTATTGGCAAGAAAACTCGCATCAGCGACGACCTGCCCAATCTGCCGGCGTATCTGCTGTTGGATCGGCTCTTGATGCCGCACAGACTGGCATGGTACATCGACGACGGAATTGTGATTGTGACATCGGTAGAAGCAGCCGAAGCTCATCTAACGACTCAGTCGCATCTTGTGACGGATCTGAGGCAGGCCGGGTACGACATGGCTGGACTGATTGACGTCATCCAGCGAGCGACGGCCGGGCCGTGGGAAAACATTGACGGCATCGGCGGCTCAATATCGCCCGTCGGTGACGTCCTGGTTGTACGACAGACGGACCGGGTCCTGCGGGAAGTCGCGGCTTTGCTTGCCGCACTGCGGCACCACGGACGCGCGACGGGCGTGCTTGACCCCGCCGAACATCAAAACCTGCGAGCGCAGCTGGGCGATCCGGTCAATGTTGCGTTCCACGAAACGCCGCTGCAATCGGCCATCGAATGGCTCCGCAGCGAAACGCAACTGGATTTCTTTATCCACGAGGGCGAGCTCAACGACTTCGGCCTGCCCCTGAATGAGCCGGTGACGCTCACGCTGGAGAATAAGCCGCTACAGACTGTCCTCAGATACCTGCTCGATCCGATTCAATTGACGGTTGTCCCCTATTAGGGACGACTCCTCGTGACCAGCCAGGAAGCCGCGGAGGGGATGTTATACACCGTCGTGTATGACGTGAATGACATTTCGGCAAGTTCGGGAGAAGACGAACTCGCAAACGCGCTGTTCAACGAAACGACCGGTCCCTGGGAAAATATCGACGGCGTCGGAGGAGTCTGGGTGATGCCAGCACCGGGCGTTATGGTCGTGCGGCAGACGGAGTCGATGCACAGGGAAGTGCGTCGGATCCTTGACGACTATCGCCGGCTGCGGGCCCAATACGAACCGTGGCAGGAAAACCCGGCAGAGTTGGCGAC
>JAHBXU010000548.1 GCA_019636315.1 Planctomycetaceae bacterium
AACGCGATCAACGGCGACAGCAATATCGCGTTCTTTGCCGCGCTGCGCAAGGCCGGCATCACTCCCGAGCAGATGCCGACCATCTCTTTCAGTATCGAGGAAGAGGAACTCCGACAACTGGACGCGACGGCGATGGCGGGAGACTATGCCGCCTGGAACTACTTTCAGAGCATCGATTCGCCTGAGAATGAGCAGTTTGTTGCGGCCGTGCACAAGAAGTATGGACCGCAGCGCGTCGTCACGGATCCGATGGAATCGGCCTATTTCGGAGTGAAGCTGTGGGCTCAGGCGGTCGTCGAGGCGGAAAGCGCTGCCCCGGGAGAAATTCGACGTGCGATGCGGAATCAGCGGATGCAGTCTCCCGGTGGTCCGGTGCGCATTGATCCTGCAACACATCACACATTCAAGACGCCCCGCATCGGTCGTGTCCTGAGAACCGGACAATTCGAGATTGTCTGGACCGCCGGGAGTCCGGAACCACCGGATCCCTATCCCCCGTCCCGGAGCGCCGAACAGTGGCAGGCGCTGCTTCATGACCTTTACCGCGGTTGGAATCATCGCTGGTCCGCGACGCCGACGGACTGAATTCCATTGCGATGCTTTCCGGACGGGTCGCTACGACCCGACCGGCACGCAAAGCCCCTGCAATTGAACGATGCAAGTCGGCTTTGAGGGGGAAATCCTTGTTTGCGCCTGAGTGACCGGGTAGGATTACAACGAGTGGAAGCGGCGTGCATGCGTCGCTTTCTCCCCCCCGCCCGCTGAACCGCCTGGTTCGGCTACCGCCAGCGTCTCGATTCGGCGGACCGGCGTCGCCAGAAACACGTTCGAGCCCGCCCCGGGGTCAGGTGTGAGAGGTCGACCGGTGATAACTTGTGGTGTTGGTTTCAGGAGGGAGCCTCAACACGGCGCCGCCGCGACTTAGCCCGCCCGCTCCGCAGTTCATAACTCCATTTGGGTTTGTGACTCGCCATGATGCGCTCTGTTTGTCAGTGTCTCGGTTCCTGCTCCCTCGTTTGGTTGGCCCTCGCCGGGCCTGTCGGCAAGCTCAGTGCTGATGAGCCGGCCGTCAGCTTTTACCAGCAGATTCGCCCCATCTTTCAGGCCCATTGTCAGGGCTGCCATCAACCGGCCAAGGCGAACGGCGGCTATGTCATGACCGACTTTGACCGCATGGTCAAAGGGGGCGAGAGCGAACAGGCGGCGATCGCTCCGGGCAAGCCGGACGAAAGCTATCTGCTGCAATTGATCACGCCGGCCGACGGTGCGGCGGAGATGCCGAAAGGCAAAGCCCCCCTCGCTGAATCCGAGATCGCTCTGATCCGACGCTGGATCGACCAGGGGGCGTCAAACGATACGCCGGAAAACGCCAGGCAGCGGTATGACATGGACCATCCCCCGGTCTACACCCGCCCGCCCGTCGTCACTTCGCTCGATTTCTCTCCCAATGGTCGCCTGCTGGCCATCGCCGGATTCCATGAAGTGCTGTTGCACAAAGCGGACGGAAGCGGATTAGTCGCGAGGCTGGTTGGCGTCTCCGAGAGGATTGAATCCGTCGCCTTCTCTCCCGACGGCGAGCGTCTTCTGGTGACAGGCGGACTGCCGGAGCGAATGGGCGAGATTCAAATCTGGAATCTGGCGAGTGGTGAAGAGGCCACTGTCAACCCGCAACTCGTCCTCTCCATCCCACTCACTTATGACACGCTGTATGGAGCGAGTTGGTCGCCCGACGGGACGATGATCGCCGTCGGCTGCGGCGACAGCGCGGTGCGGGCCTTTGATTCCAAAACTGGCGAGCAACGCTTCTTTAACGGGGCCCATGACGACTGGGCGCTCGACACCGTCTTCTCCGTCGACGGATCGCAACTGGTCTCCGTCGGCCGCGATATGACGACCAAGCTCTACGAAGTGGCGACGCAGCGATTCATCGACAACGTGACATCGATTACTCCCGGAGCGTTGAAAGGCGGGATCTCCGCAATCGTCCGCCATCCTCAGCGCGATGAAGTTCTGGTCGGGGGCTCCGACGGCGTCCCCCGCATCTACCGCATGAACCGGCTGACAAAGCGAGTCATCGGCGATGACGCCAATCTGATCCGCCAGTTCCCCGCAATGCGCGGCCGCATTTTCAGCGTCGCGTTCTCACCGGACGGCAAGAAAATCGTCGCCGCCAGCAGCCTCGATGGTGCGGGTCAGGTCAACATCTATGCCAGCGAGTACGACAGCGCGCTGTCGGAGGATCTGACAAAGATCCTGGAGAAGCTGCCGCAAACCTGGAACGAGGAAGAGCGCAAGAAAGTCGAGGATTTCGTTACGGCGGATGTGTCTCAAATCGCGTCGGCCGACTTCCCGGCCGGCATCTTCGCGGTCGCCTTTTCGCCGGACGGCGGCACGATTGCGGCAGCAGGCGTCGACGGCGTGATTCGCTTCCTGAATCCAGCCGATGCCTCGGTGACCCGGGAGTTTGCTCCGATCGAGGTGCAATCAGACGCCCCGCGCGGCGAGCGCTCCTTGACCGCTCACGGCCAGCCGTCAAAGGACATTTACGTTGGAGCCGAACACCTTCCGGAAGGCGCGTCGTTGACGGCGATCAAGATCGAGCCGGACGTCGTGAGACTCCACGGCTCGCACGAATACAATCAATTACTCGTGCGCGGCCTGCTCAACACGGGCGACGAGGTGGACGTCACCCGGATGGTTCAATACACGCTCGACAGCGATGTCGCGCAGGCGGCGCCGTCCGGCCGTGTGTCCGCCGCACAGGATGGTCTTGCAGCGCTCGTTGTGTCTCTGGGGGATCAGGTGCGCGGCGTGCCGATCGTCGTGGAAGGCGCTGCAACCGAACGACCGATCAGCTATGTGCAGGATGTAATGCCGGTCATCTCGCGGCTCGGGTGTAACGCCGGCACCTGCCACGGATCGAAGGACGGCAAGGAGGGATTCAAACTGTCTCTCCGTGGATACGATCCCATTTTTGACGTGCGCGCCTGGACGGACGATCTCAAATCCCGCCGCGTCAATCTCGCGTCGCCTGACGACAGCCTGATGCTTCTCAAGGCGACCGGCGCGGTGCCGCACGTCGGCGGTCAGCTGACTCAGCCCGGCGAGAAGTATTACGAAATCATCCGCCGGTGGATCACCGAAGGAGCGCCGCTCGACCTTGATGTCCCCCGCGTCGCCAGCATCGAACTGCAGCCGACCAATCCGGTCGTACAGCAGATCGGCGCCAAACAACAGATGCGGATCATCGCGACCTACACCGACGGCACGCGCCGCGACGTCACCGCAGAATCATTTGTGGAGAGCGGCAATACGGACGTGGCCGCCGTCAATGCGGCCGGCATCGTCACGACGCTGCGACGTGGCGAAGCTCCGGTCCTCGCACGATTCGAGGGAGCCTACGCCGCGACGACCGTCACTGCCATGGGCGACCGGAGCGGCTTCGTCTGGCAGCAACCGGAAACCTGGGGCCCGGTCGACGAACTCGTCGCCAGCAAGTGGGAGCGGATGAAGATCGCTCCGTCCGGTCTGTGCAGCGATGCGGAGTTTATCCGCCGCGTGTCTCTGGATCTCACAGGTTTGCCGCCGACCGCCGAACAGGTGAAAGCCTTCATTGCGGATGAGCGCGAGATGCGAGTCAAACGGGACGAGCTCGTGGACCGCCTCGTCGGAAGCGATGAGTATGTGACGTACTGGTCCAACAAATGGGCCGATCTCCTGCAGGTGAACAGCAAGTTTCTCGGCAAGGAAGGGGCCGAATCATTCCGCGGCTGGATTCGCGATCAGGTCGCAAAGAATTCCCCCTATGACGACTTCTGCCGGCAGGTGCTCATGGCCGAGGGGTCGAACAAG
>JAHBXU010000549.1 GCA_019636315.1 Planctomycetaceae bacterium
GCGATGGACGAGTTCGGCAGCGAGAGGACGATGCGCGGGCATTGTTGTGCGATGTCGATGGTGCTGTCGGCCACATGGCCGCCGGCTGCTGCGAGGTTCCCGCGTCGCACCGGATCGATGTCGAAGCCGACGACAGAGAAACCGGCTGCAATCAGACGCTCCACCAGCGCACTGCCGAGCAGGCCGAGACCGATCAGACCGACGGGTTGTTGTGCGTTCATTGTTTATCGCCCGCATTTCCAGTTCCCGGGCAGATCCTGGGAACGAGGACCGAGAACAGGATCGTGAGCAACAGTGAGTATCGTAGCCGCGCCGACCCGTCGCTCACGCTTGGGCTCTGACCGAGTTTGTCACCGCTCGTCCCGGTCCAGCCACTTGTGGGTTTGCGGCAGGTTCACCGTGCGGAGGCGGTCGAGGAGTTCCGTTGGATCGGTCGCGACCTGCAACAGGGCGCGGTGCTGGGGCCGGAGGAATCGTTCGTCGACCGCGCGATCGAACATGGCGATCAGCGGGTCGAAGTAGCCTGCAACGTTAAGCAGCCCGCACGGTTTGGAATGGATGCCGAGTTGCACCCAGGTCAGCATTTCACACAGCTCCTCAAACGTCCCGAAGCCGCCCGGCAGCGCGATGAATGCATCCGACAGGTCGGCCATCAGGGCTTTGCGTTCGTGCATCGAATGGACGATGCGGAGGTCGGTCACGCCGCTGTGGGCCAACTCACGAGCAACGAGTGCTTCGGGGATCACGCCGATGATCTCACCACCCGCGTCGAGCACGGCGTCGGCAAGCTCGCCCATCAGGCCAATATTGCCGGCGCCGTAAACGGTTCGCAGGCCCTGTTGTGCCAACAGCCGACCGAGTTCGCGTGCGGCCCGTGTATACTCATCACGTGCGCCGATGCTCGAACCGCAGTAGACGCAGACCGACTTCACGCGACGGCCTCCGCCGGCACGCCCCAATGGCCCGTGCGATACTTGCGTGCGAGCAGCGCGTTGGCTTCCGCGTCCTGCGGGCATTGTTCCGACTGGGCGTCAAACTCGAAAGAGCGGTTGAGCCGCGCGGCGGTGTTCGCAAGGTGAGCGAGCGACGCCGAGAGGTGGGCCGTGTGAGCGTCGGCGCGGAGTTCGGCTTGTCCGCGGATCGCTTCGAGGAGGTTTCGTTGATGATCGGAAACGCTGCCACCGAGCGATCCGGCCAGCACTTTGTCGACCTTTTGGTTG
Organism: Planctomycetaceae bacterium; assembly: GCA_019636315.1. Lineage (GTDB taxonomy): Bacteria > Planctomycetota > Planctomycetia > Planctomycetales > Planctomycetaceae > JAHBXU01. The sequence goes on from JAHBXU010000549.1 coordinate 1,221, forward strand.
CGGCCTGCGAAAAGCTGAAACTTGCCTCGCTTGCTGATGAACATGCGTCCGCCCGTGCCGATAAACTCGACGCCATTGTCGACGTTCTCGGGATAGTTGGTGGACCAGAGACGCATTTCGAAGATGAGTTGCCGCGTACCAAGGCGCGATGCATCGGCTGCGGGGTATTCAAACACGGCGGTGATCGTATCGGGAAACTGCTGGTCGTCGTCGTGGGCGTATTTCCCCCCCAACGCGGCGACCCGAGCCGGCTGGGTGTCGACGCCCAGTCCCCAGCGGGCGAGGTCGAGTTCGTGGACGCCGTCGTTCCCGGCGTCGCCGGTGCCGAAGTCGTACCACCAGTGCCACGAGTAATGGTGCCGGTTCTTCTGAAAGGGAACCATCGGCGCGGGACCGACCCAGGTGTCGTAGTCGAATCCGGCGGGCGGGTCGCTCGGTTGCTCCTTTCCAATCGCGGGTCGGAACTGGATATTCCACGCACGGGCAACGAGGACGTCACCGATTGCGCCTTCGCGGAGCATGGCGAACGCCTCCTGGTGACCAGCGCTGGAGCGTGTCTGCGTGCCGTGCTGGACGAGGCGACCGGTCCGCTGCTGGGCATCGATGAGCATCCGCCCTTCCCGTACATTGTGCGAACAGGGCTTCTCGACATAGACATGCTTGCCAGCGTCCAGCGCGAGGAGCGCGGCCGGGGTATGCCAGTGATCCGGTGTGGCGATCGACACGACGTCGATGGAGGGATCGTCCAGGACTCGTCGCAGGTCGCTGAGCGGCTTGGCAGCGGGAGCAAGAGCGGCGGCCTCCGCCCGGCGCGCATCGTCGACATCGCACACATATGCCAGGTCGACGTCGCTGTGACCGAGCCAATTGCGGACATGCCCTTTCCCCTGCCCGCCGGTGCCAATGACTGCGACGCGAAATCGCTCGTTCGCTCCTGCGGCTCGGGCGGACGCGGTTGTGCCGACGAATGTCGAACCTGCGAGCACGGCGGAGCCTTTGAGAAAGCTCCTTCGATCCGAGCCGGTTTCCGTTGCCGGGATTACGTGGCGTGCCATGCCGATATCTCCAGAAAGTCGCGTGGGGACGTCTCGCGGTACGGGCGATGGGTTCGATGATGCCGCGGTCTGAAGGCGGTGTCAATCCGGCCGCAGGGTGCGGCGAAGCTCCAGGCGGGGGGGGAAAGTCCATCGGCGTGATGAGGTGGGAACCGGGAGACGTGTGCTGAATTCCTGAAACGCGGACTTTTCAAGGAGTAGTGAAGATGCAAGAATAGACCGGTAAGCAACGCTGACAGGATACCTCTCGAACGGCGTCGCAACTCAACCGAATTGTCGGCTTTCATGATTGCTCACGTGTCCTGATTGGAGGACAGTTGGGGTGAGCTGGCAAATTCGGGAAACGGACTCGAAGCTGGACCTCCAGGGATTCTGACCTCTCAACGGAACAGAACAGGGCGAGGTTGCCGTCGTGAGGGCGGCTTCCGTCGTCAGTGAGTCTCGCGCCATGATTGAAGGATCGGCCGAGTTTGACCTCCGGCAATTGTTGGCGGAAACTCGCGTCAGCACCTTAACGCTGACGGTCGTGCCGGTGTTGTCTCCAGACGAGTCGCTCGATGCGGCTGCAGCCGCCATGCGGGAGGTCAGCCACGGGAGCGCCCTGGTCTGTGATGCAGGGCGACTGGTCGGCATCATCACCGAGCGCGATCTGCTCGGCCACGTGTCGTCCGGGACCGATTTCGAGATTGCGCTCGAAGATGTCATGACGCTCGGCCCGCGGACCATCTCCAGCGACGATACACTGCTCGATGCGGTGCGGCTCATGGACCGGGGAGGCTACCGGCGACTCCCCGTACTCAAAGAGAACGGTCAGCCGGCCGGAATCGTCGACGTGAAAACCGTCATGAATTTCATTGTTGATCAGGTTCCCAATACCGTTTACAACCAAGCGTCCCACGAATTGTTGACGGCGAAGCGCGCCGAAGGCGCCTGAAGCAGCCCGTGAGATGGACACCAACTCTCCCCACCTCTGTCCGACTTCGGCGGTATCTTTCCCCAGGCGGGGGCCCTCCTCAGCCTCCACACTGATCCACCGGTTTTCCTCCCGTCGCTCGCATCAAACTCACCGGCGATTTACCGCCGCGGAGCATTGAATCCTCCATGTCTACGACCATCGAAGCCGCCGCATCGTCCAAGGAATCTCAAGATCTCGAATCCGTTGTGATCCGCTTCTGCGGCGACAGCGGCGACGGGATGCAGCTTGTCGGAACGCAGTTTACGAATGTTTCCGCGGCCTTCGGAAACGACGTCAGCACGCTCCCCGACTTCCCCGCTGAGATCCGTGCTCCGGCCGGTTCACTGGCGGGGGTCAGCGGCTTCCAGCTTTGTTTCTCCAGCGGAGAGATCTTCACGCCGGGTGACGAGTTGGACACGCTCGTCGCCATGAACCCCGCGGCTCTCAAGACCAACCTGAAGGATCTGCGGCGCGGCGGTACGCTCATCGTCAACGAAGACGCTTTCGACAAAAGCAACCTCCAGAAGGCGCATTACAGCGCGAATCCCCTGGATGACGGCGACGCGCTCGCCGCATTTCGCGTGCACAAAGTCGCCATGACGCGGCTGACGCGCGACTCCG
>JAHBXU010000055.1 GCA_019636315.1 Planctomycetaceae bacterium
AGGGCTACTGGGACAACCCGAACCGCACATTCGTCTTGTGGAGCATGGCGGGCCTGTTCGCCGCAGGCATGGCGGCCGCGCTGTTCATCGGTCCGACAATGCACGACGGCACCGAGTGATGCACCACATTGTGCCAGACGATAAGTCCATTCACTCTTATCAGGAGTTCGTCGATGTCACACGGCGTCTCAAAGATCGACTATGGCATGTTCATCATGCCCTATCACGCTCCCGACAAGCCGCTTGCTCAGGGGTATGACGAAGACCTGGAACTGATCGTGCTCGCGGAAGAGCTGGGCTTCACCGAGTTCTGGATCGGCGAGCATCACACGATGAAGTATGAAACCATCGTGATGCCCGAGATCTTCATCGCCCGCGCGCTGGGTGAAACGAGCACGATCCGGCTCGGCCCCGCACCAGTGTGTCTGAATCAGCATCATCCGGCGCACGTGGCCAGCCGGCTGGCGTTTCTCGATCATCTCTCCAAAGGGCGGCTCAACCTGTGCTTCGGCAACGGCAGCGTCACCGCTGATCAGGAACTGTACGGCGTCGACCCAAAAAACGGCGGCCGCATGGCGTTCGAGGCCATCGACGTGATTCTCAATCTCTGGTCGTCGGAGCCGCCGTACGAGCACAACGGCGAGTTCTGGCAGTTCCAGCTAAAAAAGACGGTCGACTATGAAGGTCTGATCGGCTTCATTCACAAGCCGTATCAGCAGCCGCACCCGCCCATCGCCCTGCCGGGGATGAGCCGCAATTCGTTCAGCATGAAGTTCGCTGGGCGGCGAGGCTATCAGGCATTTGCCCATTGCCTCGTCACCGGCAACGTCGTCGCCGACCAGTGGCGGACCTATGCGACTGCCGCCGAAGAAGCCGGCCGCACACCAGACCGCACCGACTTCAAAGTGGCCCGTTCGATCTTCCTCGCCGACACGACAAAGGAAGCCGTCCAACGGGCCCGCACGAACTCGCTGGGACAGAACTTCGAGTACATCGGCGGGCTGTTCGACAAAGGTCTCGGCCGACAGATCTACAAGCGCGACCTCGACATGCCGGATTCTGCGTGTCACCTCGACTACCTGATGAACGAACAGATCATCGCCGGCGACGTCGATGAAGTGCTGCGGCGGCTCCTGCGGCTCATCGAAGAAACCGGCCCCTTCGGTACGCTGGTCCTGATGAGCTACGACTGGGATGATAAATCCGCCTGGGTGCATAGCATGGAGCTGTTCGCAAATGAACTGATGCCCGCCCTCAACAAGGCGGTGTGCGGCGTGAGTTGAGAACTGGCGAACCATGCACGCGCGCCGTTGGCTCGCGACTGAACGATGACGACCCATTACTTCCCTTGAACGACTCACCAATGATCAGCACCTGCATAAACCGTATGCGTGAAAAACTCGGCCGGGGCGAGCTCGTTCTGGGTGTCGGCGTGACGCTGGCGGATCCCGCTGTCACCGAAGCCCTGGCGCCGAGCGTCGATTTCGTGTGGATCGATCTGGAGCACAATCCAACGAACACCGAGACGATGCTGGCGCATCTCATCGCCGCGCGGGCCGGCGGAACGGCGTCGCTCGTGCGCATTCCGGATGGGGACGTCGGCTGGGTCAAGCGCGTGCTCGACTCAGGGGCCGAAGGGATTATTCTGCCGAGGGCCTACTCGGCAAAAGAGGCTGCCGACTTCGTCTCCGCCTGCCGGTACCCGCCGCTGGGAACGCGGGGCTTTGGTCCGCGGCGGCCCATGCAGTATGGACGACTTTCTCAGCAGGAGTATCTCGCCCAGGCGAACCGGGATGTCTTCGTCGTCGTGCAGGTGGAAACCGTCGAGCTGGTCGAGGAACTGGACGACGTCCTCAACATCACAGGGTTGGACTCGCTGGTCCTCGGGCCGCAGGATCTGTCCGGGTCGATGGGACGACTCGGTGACATCACAAATCCGGAACTCGTGGCGATGATGAAGATGGTCTGCGAGAAGACCCGAAACGCAGGGAAGTTCATCGGATCCGGTCTGGGCGCCGACCCGCACTATGCACGGTTGCTGCAGGATTGCGGAGTGCAGTGGCTTCAGGCAGGAAGCGACTTTGAGTTTGTTGTGAACGGATGCGAACAGACGTTTCGCGCTCTCCGGACACTCCGTTCATAGCATCTGCATACCGCGGTCATCCCGCCCGACCGGCGGCTGACTTTGTGGCGAACTTCGGTTCACGGTGCGTCGGCAATCTTGTGATCGGCCGTCTGCTGAACGGCGCGGACGATCTTGTCGTATCCCGTGCACCGACACAGGTTGCCCGCCAGATAGAAGCGAATCTGCTCCTCGGTCGGATTCGGATTCTCATGCAGGAGCGCTTGGGTGGACATGATGAAGCCGGGCGTACAGATGCCGCACTGCAGCGCGGCATTGGTCAAGAAGGCTTGCTGCACGGGAGCCAGCCGACCATGATCGGCGACCCCTTCAATGGTTTCGATTTCCACGCCTTCGCATTCGACTGCCAGCACCAGGCAGCTATCGACGGCGGCCCCGTTCAAAAGCACCGTGCAGGCGCCGCAGTTGCCGTTGCTGCATCCCTCTTTCGTCCCGGTCAGATCCAGAACGTCGCGCAGCACTTCCAGCAGCGTTTGCCGCGGCTGACAGAGAAATGATTCGTCGCGGCCGTTAATCGTGCAGGTGACGATGCGCTTCTTTGACATGGCTGATGGACTGAATGAAGACCAGGAGATTCAGGTGGCGGCGGCCCGGGCGACCGCTTCGCGGACAACGCGTTCCACGAGCACACCAGTGACATGCAGTCGGAACTCGCGTGTGCCGCGCATATCGGTAATCGGCGAGATCATCTGACGCGCAACTTCACCGGCGGCGGCATACGTCTCGTCCGTCGCGGGTTGATCGATCAACGCCTGACTGACGGGCGCGGCAAAGAAGGGGGCCGCGGCGACCGCCCCCAGCGCGATGCGTGCATCCAGGATCGTCGTTCCTGCTTCGTCGAGTGTGACCGAAGCGCCAACGCCGACCACCGCGATGTCCATTTCGTTCCGGGGAATGAAGCGTCGGTAGTGCGACCCGCTCCGTGGCGAGCGGGCCGGGAAACGCAGCTCGACCAGCAACTCCCCGCGTTCCAGGACCGTCTGGCCTTTGCTGACGCAGAACGATTCGGCCGGGACTTCGCGTGGTCCGTTCGGCCCTGCGATGACGCAGACAGCGTCAAGGGCGATGAGCGAGGGCGTCGAATCGGCGGCTGGACCGGCATTGCAGATGTTTCCCCCCACGCTGGCGCGGTTTTGAATCTGGATGCCGCCGATGATTGAGCAGGAGTCGTGCAGCGCGGTGTAGTGACGATAGATCTCCTCCGTCGCGCAGATTCGCCGGCAGCAGACGGCTGCCCCCAGCCGCAGACCCTGATCGCTGCATTCCAGCACATTGAGCTCAGGAATCCGCTTGATGTCGATGACGACATCCGGAGTCAACCGCTCGGCACGGATGTGATCGATCAAGTCGGTCCCGCCGGCGAGTGGTCGCGCGGAACCGTTGTGCTCTGCAAACAGGGCCACCGCAGCGGCCAGCGAGCGCGGGCACTGGTATTCAAAATCTCGCATATGCGGGGAACGCGATGAATGGGGATCAAAGTGGCGGCGTTCAGAGTTGTCGCCCAAGATATCGGCTGGGTGGCGAGAATTCCACCGCTTCGCCCCAACCGTCACGGCAACGCCTTGTGTGGTGACACTCAGTTTGTGGAAGAGGTAACGGGCTTTGCGGGCGTTTTGGCGGAGGGCGGCGGTGAGATGGAGGACTTTGAGGGCGCGGAGTGTGTTCAGGGCGGGGGTCTTCAGCACGCTCACGGCCTGGCGCAGGTGCTCACGCGCTCGCCGCCTTTGGTCGGGGGGGACCGTGTTCCGAAAACGGCAACGGGCCGTTCGCAGCCCGTTCGCTCACAACGAGCCTCCATGAAAAAACTCGACTCCACTCCTCGTTCGACTCCACGAAACTCCACTTCTCCACCACCAACCACACAACCTACCTGCCATCCCCCTGTGCGTGGACGTGTCTCCCGCAGAGGGCGGTATTGCCACTGTCGGGCCCATCATGTTCAATGTATGCTCCGCGAAAACTGGAGTTCCACATGCTGACGATCCTGTCCGAGTCGCCACGGCTGTGTGATTTGGTCACTCGACGGGCCATGCTCCGTGCCGGCGGCCTCGCGGCGATCGGCTTGCTCCCTCACAGCCATGCACACGCAGTCGCTGCGGCGCCGCAGCACCAAGGGACCGCCAAGCGGTGCATCCTCCTCTTCTTGATGGGCGGCCCGCCGCAGCATTCGATGTGGGATCCCAAACCGCTCGCGCCGCCGGAAGTACGGGGTGACATCGATTCGATCGAGACCAGCGTCCCCGGAATTCGGATCGGCGAGTTGCTGCCGCGCACCGCCGGGCTGATGGACAAGATGTGCCTGTTGCGAGCAGTCTCGACAGGCGACAACGCGCACTCATCGAGCGGGTACTACATGTTGACGGGCGTGCCGCACGCGCCGATGAATTTTGAAAACGCCAATCCGGGTTCTCCCAATGACTGGCCTGCAATGTCGGCCGTCGTTCAATCGCTTCGCGTTGATTCGCGCGGGACGCCGGCCGCCGTGCGTTTGCCGCACCGCATCTTCAACACGGATGGATCGGTCTGGCCCGGCCAGGATTCCGGCTGGTTGGGACACGCGGCCGATCCCTGGTTGCTCAACTGTTCCCCCGGCACGCCCGGGTCATCCGTCAATCGATTCGACCTTGCCGCCGACGTGACCCTCGATCGTTTCGGCCGACGGAAGTCCCTGCTGAATCAGATCGAGGATCGACTCCGTGAACTCGACCGTGGCCCGGACATCCCCCTCTATGACGACCTCCAGCGCCAGGCATTCGACCTGCTGGACTCGCCCAAGGCCCGCGCCTCTTGCGATCTGACGCGGGAACCGGATTCTGTCCGGGATCGGTACGGCCGTACCCAGTTCGGTCAGAGCGTGTTAATGGCGCGGCGACTTATCGAAGCCGATGTCGCGTTCGTCCAGGTCAACTGGTTTCGCAGCCCGGACGAACCAACAGACGCCCCGTGCTGGGACAGCCACACGAACGAAACACGACGATTGAAGGAGAACCTCGTCCCTCCATTTGACCTCGCTTACTCGGCGCTGATGGAAGATCTTACTGAGCGCGGATTGCTCGACGAGACGCTTGTCGTCTGCATGGCCGAGTTTGGACGGTCTCCGCGAATCAACGCACTCGCAGGCCGCGACCATTGGGGGAGTGTGTTTTCCATCGCGCTCGCGGGCGGCGGCATCCACGGCGGCGCCGTCTATGGCCGCTCGGACGAACACGCGGCCTATCCCAGTGCAGGCATGGTGCAGCCGCAGGACATTGCCGCGACGCTCTTCCATTGTCTCGGTTACTCACCCGAGACGCTGATCCACGATGCCGTCAATCGCCCGCACCCCATCAGTCGCGGCCATGTCATCGCCGCCATTCTCTAAGCGACGTCGCCATGCGCGTCGGGCCGGCCACGTTGCGGCTGCGAATGCGGGCGCGATTATGAGAAGTGCGGCGGGTCGCGACGACCCGTAACGAGGTGAACGGCTCCAAGCAGGGCGGCGAACAACGGCGTGACGATCAGGACGGCGGTCGCCAGGACGAATCCCACCAGCAGCGCCGGAAACTGAATGGCGATTGAAGCCGCACGTGATGCCGGAGAAGCCGTCGGCGATGGCCGCGGCACCAGGACCGCCCACCAGGGACGGCGACGTTTCTCATTCGCAGAAGAAATGCTCATCCCCTTCTTTCTGATGCTGCGGTGGATCGGAATCGCCCGTTCACCGCAATTGGCGGACTTTGGCTGACAATCGAGACTGGGAGTGTGGAAAGTATACACTCTGTCACCGCTCGCAAGGGGGGCGATTTCCTTCCCTCTCCCTGGTGTGCGAAAAAAACTGGGCGCTGACCAAAAAGTCGACGTGCATTCGCTTCATCCGACGGCATACATGGCGTTGGATCGAGCGTTTACAAGCGGTCAAGGCTTGGGATAATGCGACGATCGTAAATCGGGCGGAGTCTGCCGCCGGGTGTGTGTTGAGGGAATGAATCGTCGTCGGAGCCGGTCTATGGGTGTTCAGTCGCGGTTGAAGGCTTTCTGCGGTTCCTTCTCATTCATCGGCCTGGCGGTCGGAACGCTGTTCTTCGCATTGTCGCTCTCGCCGTCGTTGTTGCCCCGCAATTTTGTGGTCCAGGGGGTATTGTCTGGATTCGCGTTGGCTGCGGGCTACGGCTTAGGGGTCTTGCTGGTTGCCTTCTGGAAGTACCTGGAACTTCCGCCGCCGGGAACACAGTTGGATCGGTGGAGCAAACGCGTCACCACAGTCTCTGTGGCCGCCGTCACCGTCGTTTTTCTTTGGCGCGCGACCGTCTGGCAGAATTCGATTCGATCTCTGATGGAAATGGAGCCGGTCCCGACCGCCTATCCCGCACGCGTCGCCGGGATCGCCCTGCTGACGGCCATCGTGTGGCTCGTGGTCGCACGAGGTATTTCCCTGTTTTGGAGTTGGATCCATCGGCGCATGCAGCGCGTGATGCCCCGTCGCGTCTCCTATGCGGTGAGCACGACGCTCGTGGTGATCACTCTTCTGCTCGTTGGCAATAATGTCTTTGCTCGATTGGCTTTGAATGCCGCGGATTCGGTGTTCCTGGAGCTCGATTCGCACATCGACGACAACATCGCGCAGCCGGCCAGTCCATTCGTCTGTGGAAGTTCCGAGTCGCTCGTGGCATGGGACGCCATCGGACGACGGGGGAGAGAGTTCATCGCCGCCGGACCGACGCGGGAGAGCATCAGCGAGTTTTGGGGCCGCGATGCGAATCAACCGGTGCGCGTGTATGTGGGTCTCGCCGCGCGGGAAACCGTCAAAGAGCGCGCTCAGCTTGCACTCGACGAACTGATCCGGGTCGGTGGATTTGACCGCTCATTGCTGATTATCGCCACTCCGACGGGCACCGGCTGGCTCGACCCCGGAGGCGTTGACACGGTCGAATACCTTCATGGCGGCGACACGGCTATTGTCAGTATGCAGTATTCGTATCTTCCCAGTTGGATCACCATCCTCGTCGATCCCAACCGCTCCCAGAACTCGGCCCATGCTTTGTTTGACGCGGTCTACAACTATTGGACCACCTTGCCCAAAACCACGCGCCCCCGGCTCTATCTTCACGGCCTGAGTCTCGGGGCGCTCGGATCGGCGGCCAGCGCCGATTTGTTCACCGTCTTCGAAGATCCAATTCAAGGGGGCGTCTGGAGCGGACCGCCATTTCCGAGCGTCCCCTGGGCGCGCGCCACGAGCTACCGGAATTCCGGATCCCCCATGTGGCTGCCCACCTTTCGCGACGGCTCGATGCTCCGATTCACGGGCCGCGAATGCGCTCTCGACCAATGGGGAACACGCTGGGGGCCCATGCGATTCGTCTATATTCAGCACGCGAGCGATCCGATGACGTTCTTCTCGCCGGACCTCGCCTACAGGAAACCGGACTGGCTCAGCGACGGGCGCGGACCGGATGTCTCCCCCTACCTGAGTTGGTATCCGATCGTGACGTTTCTGCAGACGGCCTTTGATCTGCCGATGGCCACAAGCGTGCCGTTTGGCTACGGGCACAATTTTCTGCCGGCCAGCTACATCGACGCCTGGGCTGAAGTCAGCCAACCGCCGGATTGGAGTCCTGAGCAAACGGAGCAATTGAAAAACTACTTCACCGCGAACTGAAATGGGACGGGGAGCGGATTGCGGCAGAAACGTTCGTCCATTGCGACTTGTCCAGATCGTCGGCCCATCACAGAGCTATTGTGCGGAGCGTGCACACGCTGTTCGTTAAACGCCAAGCCGCTGGATGGGGAAGGGCGTGCGTGGCGATGGGACCGCTCAGGTTGCGGGGTCTGGTCGTGTCGCGATGGCTGGGAACTCGGTTCCGAGACTTGTCCGCACCGCGGTTTCAGAAGCCGCCGTCCAAGCGATGCTGGTCGACAATACGGCCCGAGCGTTCCGGATGCAGGCCCCGTCGAACCGTGTCGCCGTCGGATGCACCCGCTGCCTTGCCTTGTTTTCCACGGTTTCCCATTCCGCGGCCGTCGAACCCGCGGTCCAAACCCCCGTTGACAGACCTTTGAGGAATGACCTATCGAGCGTCTGCTTCTGCGGCGGTCGTCGAGGCATTTCCAGCTTTGCCCGGTTTTCGACTGAGGCACATGAACGGACTCACGTCCCGCAAGCAGGCGGGATCACCCCCCTCCCGGCGTCCTTCCTTCCTGTCGCAGATCGGCCGATCGGTGGGCATGCGCGCATCGTCGGCCGGACTGACATTCCTCCTGGGGCTGGTCTGCGCGCGGGCACTGGGGCTTGAAGGGTACGGGGAATTCGCAATCGCCGTTTCCTGGATGAACATCCTGGTGGTTGTCGGCAAACTGGGCTTCGATACGGCCGCCTTGCGATACGTCGCCCAGTACCGTTCTCAAGGGGAGATGGGACTGCTGGCGGGATTCGTCCGGACATCGCGGCGGCTGGTCGTTGCGGCTTCCCTATTGATTGCATCCGGATGGATCGGGCTCACCATTCTGCTCGCGGACAACCTGACGCCTGGCCTCTCCAGGTGTCTATTGCTCGCGGCTCTGATGCTCCCGTTGATTGCCGCGATTCAACTCCGGGAAGCAACCCTGCTTGCTTCCGGCCGGATTATGGCCGGGCAACTGGGGGGCGTGATGCTGCCGCTCGTCTTAATGCTCCTGATGGGAGCGGCGGGGATCTTCTCCGAGGAGAAACTCACGTCCGCCGGTGTGCTCGTTCTGAACATCGCCAGCGCGGTACTGACGCTGGCTGTTCTGGCGTCGCGGTCCAATGAGGTAAACGGCGATCCTGTCGCCATGGAACAGCCGCGTGTGCGGGTGCAGGAATGGCTCGTCGTCGCGTGGCCGCTGCTCTTTGTGCAACTGCTGAACCTGTTGCAGAACCAGAGCGGCACAATTATGTGTGGATTTCTGCTCAACAAGGAGGCTGCGGGCCTGTTTGCGGCAGTGTCCCGTATCGCCAGTGTTTTGTTTCTTGGACTGCAGGCGATCGGCACGATTGCGGCTCCGACGATTGCTGCGATGCACCATTCCGGGCGACGGGACGAAATGGAACGCTACGTACGACGATGTGCGGTGGCGAGCTTTGGTTTTGCGGCAGCGTTTGCTTTGTTGATGCTCGTCGCCGGCCGCAGTGTGCTGGGCCTGTTTGGTGAAGAGTTTCTGGCGGGATATGTGCCGATGACGGCCATGCTGGTCGGATTGGCGCTCGGTGCGGCGGCCGGTCCGGTCAATTACGTCATGATGATGACGGGGCATCAATGGGACTGCATTAAGGTGTATGGCGTGGTCACAGTTCTCGGCCTGGCACTCGGGTGGTTTGTGATTCCCGCCTATGGCGTGCTGGGGGCCGCACTCATTGCTGCCCTGGGAAGAATGGCGGCCGCATGGGCGTTGGTGTGGTATGCCTACCAGCGACACGGATTGTGGTCCATCGCCCTGCCCGTTCGTGCCGCGGTTCGTGCCGCCGACGAACTCCCCCGCGCCGCGGCCTGAGTGAACAGGAATGCCTTGCAGTACGTCCGCAACGCGCCGAACTTCCCTCGCTCATGCCATGTCCATAGACTCGGAGGAGAGCGGGTGAACCGACGGGAAGTCTTTCGAGAGTCGAGTCAGGGGTATGGCGCGCGTGGTGCTGGCGATGAGCGGCGGGGTGGATAGTTCCGCCGCGGCATATCTGCTGCGCGAGCAGGGACACGAGGTGATCGGGCTGTTCATGCGGTCCGGTGCAACTGAGGAGACGGCCTGCGCCACCGGAGCCGGATTGCTGCCCATCGTGAACGCGCCGGCGCGCAAGCAGGGGTGTTGCAGTGCGTCCGACGCTGCGGACGCCCGCCGTGTGGCTGATGCACTCGATATCCCGTTTCATGCCCTCAACTTTGCCGACGCCTTTGGCCGCATCAAAGACTACTTCGCTGACGAATATCTGGCAGGCCGCACGCCCAATCCGTGTGTGATGTGCAACAACTGGCTGAAGTTCGGCCGCTTGTGGGAGTTCGCGCAGCAGGTGGGCGCCGAGTTTGTGGCGAGCGGGCATTACGCTCAAGTGCGTCCGCTGAGTGACTACGACCCGCGGTCTGCGGCAGAGGCTCCGCTGGGCCTGTTCCGCGGACACGATCCGTCGAAAGACCAGTCATATGTGTTGTTCGGCGTCCGGCGCGAACTCCTTCGCCATCTGCTCTACCCAGTCGGTGGATTCACCAAGCCGGAGATCCGCGAACTGGCGAAGCGAGCCGGCTTGCGCACGGCAGAGAAACCCGACAGCCAGGAGATCTGCTTTATTCCCGACAACGACTATGGAGCGTTTCTCGACCGCTACCGTGGGTCTCAGGAGACCGCGGGCGATCTCGTCGACACGAGCGGCACGGTCGTTGGGACGCACCGGGGATACCAGCATTTCACGATCGGACAGCGGCGCGGCCTGGGAGTGACATTTGGTGAGCCGCGGTTTGTCATCCGCATCGAACCGGAATCACGACGCGTGGTGCTGGGCAAGAAGGAAGACCTCGGCCGCCGCCAACTGACAGCCGATCGTCTCAACTGGCTGATGGACGACGTTCCGCACCGGTTTCGCTGCACGGCGCAGATCCGCTATCAGCACACTCCCGCGGCCTGCGACGTCGAGTTGACTGGTGACGATGAACTCCGTGTTGACTTTGACACACCTCAATCGGGCGTCGCGCCGGGACAGGCCGTTGTGTTTTATGACAGCGACCGCGTCCTCGGAGGCGGCTGGATTCGCTGACAGCAAAGAACACAAGGAACCCGGGAGCAGGCCGCTCACGGGTTCCTTGTTGCATCCCTTCGCGTCGTCCACCGCGTGTTAATCGGCGTGCAGGCCAAACTGGATGATCAGCGCCCCGCCATCCTGTGGAACTGCATAGGATCCGGTCAGGTTGAAGTAGTGGGCGATCCGATCAAACTCGGGCAGTTTCGAGAAGTCGATTTCGGGCACCATCGCTTCCAGTTCGCCGGATCGGAGCATCTCATAAAGCGGCTTCATTTGTGCCGCCGGGCGCTGGAATCCAATCATCGACGTCTGATTCGGAAAGTATGATGCGACGCGACGGTAGTCCGTCGAGTTGGCGAGCGGTTCCTCCACGCCGTCTTCCCTCAGATAGCGTTCCAGTAGTTCGACATCCGTGGTGAAGAACAACTGACCCCGAGCCACGGTCAGCCCCATCGACTGGGGAGGACCGCCCTGAAAGTTGGGAATCTCTGCTTCATAGATTTTCACGTTTTGAAACTCGCGCAGCTTGAGATTGCCTTCGAGAGCAACCGCGACCTTGTCCACCACTTCCTGCATTTTCTGTTCGTTGGAAGTCTCCAGGGCCAGAACCATGGGTTGTGTGGCGGCGGACAGCAGATCCACATCGGAGCGCACTTCGCCCAGCGTCTGAATCCGTCCCGTGAGCGCGTCGATGACGTCCCGCTTGATGTGGACGCGCGGCCCCACTTGCGCCAACTGGTCAATCATGGTTGCAAGCGTGCCCGGCGGTTGGAAGAAGTCGACAAGCGCTTCGACCGCCTTATAGGCCCCGGCCACGTCCCAGTTGGTGGAAGAATACCCGGCCGCCTCGGATGGAAC
>JAHBXU010000550.1 GCA_019636315.1 Planctomycetaceae bacterium
GGGCGGGACGCTTGCCGTGCCTCCTGGCGTCAATCACGACGGCGATTGGATTGCTGTCCTTGTGTGTGAGCCAGATTCAGCCGGTGCGCGAGTTCGGTCTGTTTGCCGCAATCTGCGTCTTGCTCGGTCTCGGCGCGTTGTTTCTGCTGTTGCCGGCGTTACTGCTGTGGAACGTCAACAATACGAACGAGCAGGTCCGGTCACGGCCGGCGAAGTTCACGCGTCAGGTCCAAATGGTCCTGGCCATCGTCGCCGACGTCGTCATCCGCCGTCCGAAGTTTGTCGCCGGAATTTCCCTGGGCGCGGTGCTCTTGTGTGCGGTCGGACTGGGGTGGTTACGGTCGGCGGTCGATTTTGACCGGATGTTTCCGCCCGGCAGCGAGATTGTCCGCAACTTCAACTGGCTCGAAACGCATCTCGGTCCGCTGGTTCCGATTGAACTGCTGGTGGACATTCCCACGGACAGCCGTCTGTCGAATCTGGAACGCGTGGAACTGGTCGGGGAGATTGAAGACGCAGTCGCCCGACTCCCGGATGTCACCGGGACGTTGTCGGCGGCGACGTTCGTCCCGCGGCGACCAGATGACTTTCGGCTGGTCGAGCGGCGGCTGCGCGCCCAGCGCGTCCGCGAGCATATGCCGCAGTTCGAGCAGGACGACCTGCTTGTCCACGAAGGCGGCATGCAGCGATGGCGTGTGACGTTTCGATTACCGGCGCGGGGCGTTTGGGACTACCGCGAGATTGCGCGGTCCGCCGCGGCTGCCGCGCGGGCGGTGGCCGACGATCGTCCTGAGCGACGGGATGCGGGAATCATCGTGGCGACGACGGGAATGATGCCAGTCACTGACGAAACGAACGATCAACTGTTCGAAGATCTGGCACTCAGTTATGTGACGGCCTTTGTGCTCATCTGCCCGTTGATGATGCTCATTCTGTGGAACCTGACAGCCGGACTGCTCGCGATGATTCCGAATGTCGCGCCGACGCTGTTCGTCTTTGGCGTCATGGGCTGGTTCGATATCCCGGTGGACATTGGCACCGTGCTCTGCGCCAGTGTGGCGCTGGGGATCGCCGTGGACGACACGGTGCACTTTCTGACCTGGTTTCGACGTGGCTTGCAGGATGGGGGAGGTCGCGCCGCCGCCGTTCGATTCGCTTACGATCAGTGCGGCGTCGCGATGGTCCAGACGACGCTCATCTGTGGGAGCGGTATGCTGGTTTTCGGACTGGCCGAATTTGCTCCCGCCAGTCGGTTCGCCGTCATGCTCGTCGTGTTGCTGATTGTGGCCCTGCTGGGCGACCTGATCCTGCTTCCGGCTCTGCTCTGCTCCCCCTTGGGGAAGACCTTTGAAGCGCGGCAAGCCCCGGAGGCACACCTGCCGACTCATCCCGGCGAGACGATCAAAGTGAGCACGAGTGCTCCATGACGGTGGTGATTCGCTCTTGACCGCAAGCGGCGTCCGTGGTTTGATCCCGCCCCGCCGGCAATCCGTTGAGACGGCGTCGATGATGGTTGGATCATCAGAGCCGCGAGCGTGAGCGACCGGTCGCTCACGCTCGCGGCTCTGAAGGCAGGGCACCATGTCCGCTCACGGCGCAGCGATTCCGGAAAGTCGTGAGGTGCGGCCCGCATCCCCCCGGTTGGACGGCCTGGATTGGTTGCGGGCCGGGGCGGCCGTGCTCGTCGTCGCTCTTCACGCAGGGATCGCTTATCTCATCGCCCGCATGCCGGGACTGGCCTGGGCGACACATGACCCGCACGGCAGCCAGGTCGTCGACGTGGTCACGTGGTGGATCAATGGATTCATCATGCCGCTGTTTTTTGTGCAAAGCGGCTTTCTGGCCAACCAGTTGATGCGGCGAAACGGCTCCCGCGCATTTCTCGCCCACCGCACGCGGCGACTCCTGGGACCATTCGCGCTGGGATGCGTCCTGATCCTGCCGCTGGACCTCTACGCGTGGCTGCTGGGATGGGTCGCCGACGGCCGAATCTCCCTGCGCAAACTTCAAAGCCTCAAGATCGACGGTCCACTCGGAGACAGCCTGTGGGGCGTCTCACACCTGTGGTTTCTTCAGTATCTGTGGGTGTTTTGTGTTGCCGCGTGGATTGCTGCGTTCGTCAGGGAGAAATTCAAGCTGCAATTGGCAATGCCTCTCCCCCTCATCGCCTTGATGGTCGTCAGCAGTTTGGCCCTCTGGTGGGAGCCGCAGATCTTACTTGGGTTTCGCCATAGCTGGTGGCCGTTACCGGCGAACCTGCTGTTTTACGGACCCTGGTTTGCCTTGGGCTGGGTCGCCGCAGCCGGGATGGACTCCCCCTCGGGTGAGGACGGAATCCGATTGCGTTTCCTCCCCGGACGACTGCCGTTCACCCGCTGGTGCACGTGGCGGATCGGAGCCGCCGTCGGAGTGTATGCACTGCTTTTGCCGCTCATTCACCAGCATGTGAGGGCGACCTCTCACGAAGGGGAACGTCTGGCGCTGATCGGCCTCTTCATGCTCCATGCCTGGCTGATGGTGACGGGATTGTTTGGCGCCTCGCTGAAATGGTTCAACCACCGACCGCCGCAGTCCGTGAAGTATCTCGCGGAAGCTTCGTTCTGGATTTACCTGTTTCACCACCCGGTGGTCGGATTGACACAGGTTTCCCTGTCGCAGGTTCCACTCCCCATCGAGGCCAAGTTCTCCTTCACGCTGCTGACCGGACTCGTTCTGCCGCTCCTCACCTACCACGCATTTGTTCGCAATACGTGGGTCGGCGCGCTACTGAACGGCCGCCGGTTCGGCATGACGACGCCGGATTCCACTAAGACGATCCGGGACGAGACGAACTCGCTCCGTCGTGCGGCATGATCGCATCCGAAGGCACGTCGCCCGCAAACGCCGTCGAGCGTTCCGCGATTGCCAGGCCCCAAGACCAACCGCACAGCCCGCAGACGGCAACGAGCGGTCCAACAAAGCACACTCAGTGCAGGACCCGCCAGATGATCTCGCTCTCAAAATAGGGGTCGGGAATCGTCGTCCACGCGGCGATCGCGAACGCACACGCGACTCCCCAGAGCGACTTTTCCGCGACATGAAAAGAGCAGTCGTCCCGGTGAAGGGCAGTTGCGATTCCCATCACAAAACCGAGGTTGAAGTACGGAGACCCCACCCACGTCGTGAGTAGACTGCGAAGCACATCGTCCGCGAAACTGCTGAACTGAAAGGACACGATCAATGCGGTTTTCATCGCAAGGATTGCGATCGTCAGACGAGCAACACGCGACCAGCGAACGCTTTCGATGGGCGTCAGAAGTGAGGGGAGGGACATCGTGTGGCCACAGACTGGACTGCCGGTGTCGTTTCAGGCGTGCCGGCTTGTCCAATGCAACGCCAAATCTCAGGATTTCCCGCCGCCGGAAACCTGCAAGGGTGACAATTCCACTGTTTCTGATAGAAATACGCTCACAGCAGATTCACCAGGAAGACGTTATCCGAAGGACAGATGAAATGAGTGTGGCCATCGCCGCCGTTCATGGACGGCAGATTCTGGACAGCCGCGGCAATCCCACGGTGGAAGTGGACATCGAGCTGGAAGACGGCACCATCGGCCGCGCCGCCGTCCCCAGCGGCGCCAGCACCGGCGCCCACGAAGCGTGCGAGTTGCGGGATGGAGACAAATCGCTCTATCTCGGCAAGTCGGTCGAGCGGGCGGTTGCCAATGTCAACGGCGAGCTGGCCGACGTGCTGATCGATCTCGATGTGACCGATCAGGCGACAATCGATCATGTCATGCTTGAAGCCGACGGCACCGAGAACAAATCCCGGCTGGGGGCGAACGCCATTCTCGCCTGCTCGCTCGCC
>JAHBXU010000551.1 GCA_019636315.1 Planctomycetaceae bacterium
CCGTCAATCTCCTTGAGTTTCGCCTGCAATTCCCGGACGCCCAATGAGTCCAATGCCATCTGCTGCGCGTCGCTGGTGATGCGCGTCAGATACTCGGAATCGTTTTGCGTCAGCAGGCGATCCACCGCCTGATCGACCTTGCGGCTGATGCGTTCTTTCCAATGCTCCTTTTCTTTGACAGTCAACTGAGTCATAGCGTTCTCCATTCATTCCATACGTTTTGCCTGCAAGCCGGACTGGCCTGCATTCGCCGAACCTGATCCACGCCGAGTCAAGGGGAAGTCTCGCGGGAACAGGTTGGCCGGAGCACGGTCAACCCCGCGAGCAGCAGCCGCAGGCGGCCCTTGACCGGTGTGGCACAATTGGAAGGCGTGCAGGAAGTGAGGCCCCTCCTTCCCAGAACCGGATCCCTATCCCTGCAATCGAGCCTCGCTGTGAGCGGCACGCGGTCTGGTTATACTGGAAGGCTCACAATTGCCCTTGTGCTCTCTTCGATCGTGGAAAGTCAATCTGAGCACGGAGAATGCGGAAGCCGAGAGGTGCGCGATAACCAGGATATTCTGCGGATAAGTCGATCCTCGACTTTGGGCAATCCGTGGGACCACACAGGCATAGAACTCGTAAGGTCGGAATACTGAATGGCAGAAAGCAGGGCACTCCAAGGACCAGACAAGCATGAAGAGCGTGCGGGCCCACAATGACGACTGAGTACCATTCCCAATACTACGCCTACCAGTTGACGAAGCGACTGGCGTCCGACAACTCCGAGAAGCTGTCGCAGTCGCTTCTCAATGCGACCGTCGATCTGAACCCGCATCAGGTTGAAGCGGCGTTGTTCGCCTTTCGCTCACCGCTGTCTCGGGGAGCGATCCTGGCCGACGAAGTGGGACTCGGCAAGACCATTGAAGCCGGGCTGATCGTCAGCCAACTCTGGGCCGAACGCAAGCGACACATCCTCTGCATCGTCCCGGCCAACCTGCGAAAGCAGTGGAATCGAGAACTGCTCGAAAAGTTCTTCACCGAGTCGGTCATCCTCGAAGCGAAGAGCTACCGCGCCTTCAAAAAAGAACATGGCCGGAATCCGTTCGATCAGGATGGCACAGTCGTCATCTGCTCGTACCAGTTCGCACGGTCGAGGGTGGACGAGATGCAGCGGGTGAGTTACTCGCTCTCCGACGGCGAAGCCGAGCTCTACAAGCATGTGACCGACTACGTGCGGGAAGAGTTCAACCGGGCGGAAGCCCTGGAAAACGAAGGCCGGAAGGGAAGGGAACTGTCGGCTTCGCGCTCACGATCCTTCAGCGTCGTCTCGCCTCTTCGCCGGAAGCGATCTATCAGTCGCTTCGTCGCCGCCGGGAACGTCTCGAAAAGCGGCTCCGGGAAGAGCAGCTTCTAAAACGCGGCGCTGAAGTCGGCCTGGATCTGACTATTGGGCTGCCGTCTCTTTCAAGCGACGATCTTGGTGACCTGGATGATGCCCCCGACGCCGAAGTCGAGGACACGGAAGAGAAGGTCGTCGATCAGGCGTCGGCAGCGCGCACCATTGCCGAACTCAAGAGGATGCCGAACAGGCGGCCAGGCGGATTCAGATACGGATGGCGTAGCCTCTCTCGCTGCCAAATCTCTGTCCGTTAAAAAGGGAGATTGGTACTCCGCATGCACGGCTGAAACGGGTGCGAACTGCCATCACTCTTGTCTTGCCGTTCCGTCAAGTCTCTGTCGGAACATCCAGATCAATATCTCTGAACTGTCCCGAAACACGACGGGCCACGTTTGGTGGCCGACTTCGGGCAGTTCTGTGAAGCAGGGATCGCCCCCGGCCTCATGGATGGCTGAGATCATCGCTTGCGATTGCGTGACAGATACGACTTCATCATCGGCTCCGTGGACCGCCCACAGCGGCACATTGACCAGACGTTTGGCGAATGCTGGATCACCGCCGCCGGCGATTGGCACCACAGCGGCAAATCTGTCCGGAGCGCGTGTCGCCAGCGCCCACGCGCCGTAGCCGCCCATCGAGAAGCCCGCAAGGTAGATTCGCTGTGAATCAATACGGGAGAAGTCTGTGAGGACGTCGTCGATCATTTGCAGAACGGCGTCCAACATATCGATCTCCGAGTCGATCGTTGACGACCAGTGGAACCCCTCCGGGCACTGCGGCGCCAGTACGGCGCAAGGAAAGGCATTCGCCAGTGACGACTCACAGAGCACGCTCGGTGCGGAGCGCAGTTGCTGCACGTTATCCGAGCCGCGTTCTCCTGAGCCGTGCAGGTACACGAGCAGGGGGACGCCGTGACGCCGCGTCCACATCGGAGGCGGCCGGCGAAAGCGGTACGCCAGTGTGACTGGCAGCACGCGATCGTTTTTCGGGAGCTCGACGCTCCGAGATTTGTACTGGCGAATGACGCTGACACCGACGCCGAACTCCTCCGCGAGCCGCTGTGACTCGTAGAAGTCGATGCCAATCAAAGCCGCCACATTGGCTGCAATCCATGTGGCACCGGCGGTCGCGCACAGTCTGATGCGGCTCTTGGGCCAGTATTTGGCGATGGTCGGACACATGGCGACTCTCGACGTACTGAGAGATGCAATTATGCAATTGTCGTGGGCCGTTAAAATTGACGGGCGGACAAGCCATATGAGTATAATCGAAGCCCGTCTCTCTCGTAGCGATTCCGATTCCGATTCTGATATTGAGGAACTGTGCCGATGCAGGAGTCGTCACCGCTGAACGAGAAACCTTCCGCTGGTGAGGGTGATGTTTCGACCACGGGCGGATTCAGCCGTTCGTGCAGCATATTCTTAAGCCGTGTTCGCGGCTTCAAGCTCTGGAATGCGTGGACGGGTGTTGTGCTGTTGCTGGCCGTGCATGCGGGCCTGCTGGCGTATTCGGCCACGCGGCACAGTCCGACGCTCAATGAACCGGGGCATCTAGTCGCGGGGCTGAGCCACTGGAAGTTCGGACGCTTCGAGGTCTATCGCGTCAATCCGCCGCTGACGCATTACCTCTCCGCCATCCCCGTGATCCTCGCCGACTACGAAGAGGACTGGAGCGGGTTCTACGACTCCCCTGGAGCGCGGCCCGAGTTCAAGATGGGGGAGGATTTCATCGCCGCCAATGGCGAACGGTCAATCTGGCTGTTCACCATCGCCCGTTGGGCCTGCATCCCGATCAGCCTCGTCGGCGGGCTATTCTGCTTTCTCTGGTCGCGCGAGCTGTGGAGCAGCAACTTGGCCGGCCTGATCTCGCTGACGCTATGGTGCTTCGAGCCCAACATCCTCGCCCACGGCGAACTCATCACCCCTGACTGTGCGGCGACGTCCTTCGGCCTGGGAGCAGGCTACTTCTTCTGGCGCTGGCTGCGGCGACCGACCTGGAGCCGCGCGGCGAGTGCAGGTCTTCTCCTCGGCCTCGCATTGCTCTCCAAGTCGAGCTGGATCATCCTCTTCGGCCTGTGGCCCCTGCTCTGGCTCTTCTGGCTGACAACTAACCGTCGTCCTGTCGATCAACCCTCAACCCTCAACCATCAACTATCAGCCCTCCACTCTCCCCCCTCCACTATCCACCGTGCCGCGCAGCTTGTATCGATTCTTCTGCTCGGTGTCTACGTCCTCAACCTTGGCTACGGATTCGACGGGACGTTCACGCGGCTCAAGGAGTTCACGTTCGTCAGCAGCGCGCTGACCGGCCACGAAAAACCCGGCGCACCCGGCAACCGTTTCGCCGACACACCGCTGGCCGCGCTTCCCGTTCCGCTGCCCAGGCAGTACGTGCGCGGCATCGACTTGCAGAAGAAGGACTTCGAGCACTACGGCCAGCCGTCGTACCTCCGCGGCGAGTGG
>JAHBXU010000552.1 GCA_019636315.1 Planctomycetaceae bacterium
GATACTCCTGAAAGCTGTGTTTACTGGCGAAAAGACGTTCAGTCATCTGATTCTGTTGAAAAGTCCTGCGGCCGCCTGGTTGCGAAGAGAAACTCCTGCGTCGGCACGATTCGTCCGCCCGAGTTGAATGAACCGCGCGGCTGGGGTGTCCCCGCCGCGCTACCCCTGCGTCGTCTGTGCAGACGAGACGATTTCATACGTGCAACTATAGGAATCAGCGGGACAAAAGCGAACGCCCGATTTTCATCAGCGTCCGCCAGCAGACGGCGGGATACCGTCGACAATGCAAAGAAGGGGTGTGATTGCCGCCCGAAGCATCAGCGAGGAACGGCCGGGTCAACTCTCGCTGACGCTTCGGGTGACAAAGGTTCCGGAGACACTACGTGGCCGAAACCGGCGGCGTCGACAGGTACAGCATGACGATCGCCAGATCGGCGGGCGTGATGCCGCTGATGCGGGCCGCCTGACCCAGATTTCGCGGACGAATCTGCGTCAAACGATCCTTGGCCTCCGACCGCAACTGGGCGACCGCGTGAAAGTCAAATGCGTCCGGAATGCGCACGTTGTGAAACTTGGCCTGACGCGCGATATCCTGTTCCTGCCGACGAATGTAGCCGGCATACTTGGTCTCGATCACGAGTTGTTCGCTGGCGGTCGGCGCCATTTCCAAAGCGGCAATTTCGGGTGACATGGCGCACAGATCGCTCCAGGTGACTTCCGGACGGCGCAGCCACTCTTCGAGTGAGTTCCCCTGGTGGTAGAACTTCCTCAGCACGCTCTGGGCGCGCTGGAGGTCGGCTTCGTTCCGCTCCAACCGTTGCTGACGTTCGTCGCTCACCAGACCGACGCGCCGGCCAAGTGGCGTCAAGCGGCGATCCGCATTGTCCTGACGCAACAGCAAGCGATACTCGGCCCGCGAGGTGAACATGCGGTACGGCTCCGTAACGCCCTTCGTCACCAGATCGTCGATCAGTACGCCGATGTAGCCTTGCGAGCGGTCAATCACCAACGTCGATCCATCCTGTCGCAACGACAGGGCCGCGTTGATCCCGGCCATCAAGCCTTGAGCCGCGGCTTCCTCATAACCCGTCGTGCCGTTGATCTGTCCGGCGAAGTACAACCCTTCGACCCGCTTCGTCTCCAGCGTGGGGCGAAGTTGCGTCGGCGGTGCGAAATCGTACTCCACGGCATAGCCGTAACGCATGATCTCGGCTCGTTCCAAGCCGCGGATGCTGTGGATCATTTCGTCCTGGACATCGCGGGGCAGCGACGTCGAGATCCCATTGCAATAGACTTCGCGCGTGTTCCACCCCTCGGGTTCAAGAAATATCTGGTGTGACGATTTCTCTGCGAATCGTACGACTTTGTCTTCGATGGACGGGCAATATCGCGGACCCGTTGATCGAATCTGCCCGCTGTACATCGGCGCCCGATGCAGATTGGAGCGAATCAGGTCGTGGACAGGCCCATTGGTTTCCGTCAGCCAACAGGAAAGCTGCTGCTGCTCGATCCGTTCCGTCAGAAACGAAAACGGTTGTGGTTCGACATCACCTGGTTGCTCGTCCAGGACCGAGTAGTCGATCGTCCTTCCGTTGAGCCGCGCCGGCGTTCCCGTCTTGAAGCGTTGAAGTTCGAAGCCCAACTCGCGCAGACAATCTGACAAGGTTCCCGTCGTTCCCTCGCCCGCGCGGCCGCCAGCCGTCTTCGCCTCGCCCGTATGCATTACGGCCTGCAGGAATGTCCCTGTGGTGACGACGACAGCCCGTGCCAGATACTCCGCGCCTCCCCGGACGCGGACACCGCTGATGCGAGAGGGAGAGTCGTAAGGGGTGAGTGGTGAGTGGTCCTCACCCGTCAACTCTCTATCGCCATCTTTTTCCTGCTCTCGCTCTCCGCCTTCCACCAGCAGGGTCTCGACCATTTCCTGCCGCAGTGTGAGTCCTGCCTGTTCCTCGATGCGGAGCTTCATCGCGAACTGGTAGGCCTTTTTGTCGGCCTGAGCCCGCGGCGACCACATGGCGGCGCCTTTGCTGCGATTAAGCATCCGGAACTGGAGTCCGGTCTGATCGATGACGCGGCCCATCTCTCCGCCGAGCGCATCGACCTCACGGACGATTTGCCCTTTCGCGACGCCGCCGATGGCCGGATTGCAGCTCATGGCTCCGACCATATCGCAGTTCATCGTGAGCAGCGCGGTTTTCGCCCCCATTCGTGCAGAGGCGAGCGCCGCCTCGATTCCGGCATGTCCCGCTCCGATGACGACAATGTCAAACACGTACCGATTCATCGTCTTTACTTTATTGGTCATCGTCCCCCGGGGAGCGCTTCGTTACAACTCGCTCAGAAACTCACGGTATGATCGCACAAACGTCCATTGTTGCCGCGGCAGCCCCTCTTTGACCGGGTTCCGCTCGACATACTCCACCGCACGGGCCACATTGTCGGTGTTGTTCAGGAACACTTTCCACTCACCGCGCGCCCAGCACGTCGGCAACCGCCCGTTCTTTCTCGGAAATTGCGTCATCGGATGGCGGTTCTCTTCAGCGAGAACGCGACTGGCTTCTCCCTTCAGCAAGACCACCGCCTGCTCGACCTCGTAATGATGCCTGGCAATCACCAGGTGCACGTGTTCCGACAGGATTGCGCAGGCAAGAATCCGCAGTTGATTCCGTTCCGCAAACCTGCCGAATCCGCGTCCGATCGCCCGCGCCTGCAGGCCGTTGAATTTCACAGGCGGGTGCTTCAACCGTTCCTTGGCAGCGATTCTTGCCGCTCCGTCATGCGGTCGGCCGGCGACTGACCGTCGCGTCTCGACCTTCCTCACGGGACCACTGCATCGATACAACTCCCAGGCGCCCACAAAGTCCGACCACGACCCGCGGGGATCGTTCGGCAACCAAAATCCGTAGGCGCCGAAGATGACGTGCGATGCGATGATCATGACATCCCCGGGGGACGCTCCCCTGACGGGTCGCGACGAAACGTGTAGAGGGTCAGTCGAACCATTCGTCCTGGGGGTCGAACTTGGGGAGGACGAGGATCAGCACTTTGGCGCGGCCGATGGCGCGATGGCGGGTGCCGGGGCGGATCATGACGCAAGTTCCGGGTCGCACGGGGATCAGTTCGTCGTCGAGCTGCATGCGGGCGTCCGGTTCGCACTCCAGAAAGTAGTATGTCTCGGTCAGGGTCTTGTGGTAGTGAAGCCGGGCGTTTTCACTGATCTCGGTGACATGCACGGTGCCGGGAAAGTCCTCGACGTCGGCGAAGGCGCGGCGCGCTGTGCCACACGGGCAAGGGACGCCGGCGATGTCGGAGAAGTCCGCGAGTTCGTATCCCGAAGAGAGCGTTTGATTCATATGGATCGTTCCGAGTTGAAGCGGCGGCGATTGGCGAGCTGGTTGCTGCCCTATTGTCCGCCGCATATTCCACCGATGCAACCGCAGATTGGCCGAGGCCATGCAGCGTGTTCAAGCTCACTCCAGCGGGGGCAGGCCGACGCGCGGGCAAAGTTTCAGCAGGGGGCATTCGTGACACTTCGGACGTCGGGCAATGCAAATCCGGCGACCGTGGTGGATCAAACGATGGGAGAAATCGACCCACTCCTTCTGCGGCAACACGGACATCAAGTCGCGTTCGATGATCTCCGGATTCTGGCTGACGGTGAGTCCTAACAGATTGCTGATACGTTTGACATGCGTATCGACGACGACCCCTTCCGCAATGCCGAAGATCGTCCCCAGCACCACATTGGCCGTCTTGCGGCCGACTCCGGGGAGCGTGACGAGATCGTTGATGTCCTGCGGCAGTTCGCCATCGAATCGCTCGACAAGTGCCTGCG
>JAHBXU010000553.1 GCA_019636315.1 Planctomycetaceae bacterium
CCTCGCGCAACTGAAAGACGCCTTCTACACCGTCGACAAGCAGGTTTGTCGCGACCTGACGCTGGCGGGTCAGCGTCTGGATGGCCGCCAGCCGGGCGACCTGCGTTCGGTCAATTGTCAGGTCGACATTCTGCCCCGCGTCCACGGGTCGGCATTGTTTACACGCGGTGAAACCCAGTCACTCGCAACCGTTACACTGGGAACCGTGCGTGATCAGCAGCGGGTCGACGGCCTCTTTGACGATGTCTCCAAGAGTTTCATGCTCGACTACAACTTCCCGCCCTATTCGGTCGGTGAGTGTCGTCCGATTCGTGGTCCAGGACGGCGTGAAATCGGCCACGGGGCGCTGGCCGAACGCTCAGTCCAACCCGTCATGCCTCCTTCCGAGACGTTCCCCTACACCGTGCGGGTCATCTCGGACATCATGGAGTCCAACGGCAGCAGTTCGATGGCCAGCGTGTGCAGCGCAACGCTGTCGCTGATGGACGCCGGCGTGCCGATCTCACAGCCAGTCGCCGGCATCTCGATCGGCCTGGTCAAGGAAGGTGATCGTTATGTCCTCCTGACGGACATCATGGGCGATGAGGACCATTTCGGCGACATGGACTTCAAAGTCGCTGGATCGCAGAAGGGCATTACTGGGATCCAGCTCGACCTGAAGATCGCCGGCATCAACGAAGAGATCATCCGCAAGACGCTCGAACAGGCGCGCGATGCCCGCCGCGAACTACTGCGGCAGATGCTGATGACCATTCGCAGGCCGCGGGCCGGCGTGTCGCCCAACGCACCTCGCATCCTGACCACCAAGATCGATCCCGAAAAGATTGGTTTGTTGATCGGTCCGGGCGGCAAGACGATCCGCGCGATGCAGGAGGAAACCGGCGCACAGATCGACGTGCAGGACGACGGCACCGTGACGATTGCATCCGATTCAGCCACCGGAGCCGACGAGGCGCTCGCCCGGATCGAGGCCATGACCGAGGAGATCAAGGTCGGCCGCGTCTATACCGGGACCGTCAATTCGATCAAGGATTTCGGAGCGTTCATCGAAATCGCTCCTGGCAAAGACGGCCTCTGTCACATCAGCGAATTGTCTGACGGGTTCGTCAAATCGGTGACGGACGTGTGCAAAGTCGGTGACCGGCTGGAGGTCAAGGTGATCGCGGTGGACGATCAGAACCGCGTCAAGCTGTCTCGGAAAGCCGTCCTGGCGGACCAGCAGCAGAAGGCCAGCGAGGGCGACTGACGCCCGGTGATCAAGCGTGCGTTGTTCGTGGTCCATTTGGCGCCCGTCAAGGTTAAGGCTTCATCAATAGTCCCCTGCCCGACTG
The DNA here is from genome assembly GCA_019636315.1 of Planctomycetaceae bacterium. GTDB lineage: Bacteria > Planctomycetota > Planctomycetia > Planctomycetales > Planctomycetaceae > JAHBXU01. Next base: position 1,332 of record JAHBXU010000553.1, read on the forward strand.
GCAAGGATCTGGCACCTCACAGCTTGAACCATTTGGAAGGTTGTCGGTTGCCTCGCGGTGGAGGGGACGTCGACCATTGATCTGTCACCCGCACTGCGGTGACGCTGCGATTCCGCGATGAGGATCCTCTCGATGGACTTTCTGGCGGAGCGCCAGCCGCCGCACCTGCGTCGGGCCATCTTCGGGCGACGAGTTCTGCAGTCCGGCGAATCGAGCCACCGTGAGGCCATGTTGATCGGGATTGAATCCGGTGGCGTCGGACTTCCACGAGCAGGAACGCGACCGTCTGCGGAAGCAGTATTCCGAGATCGCCACGCTGGCCGGAGGTCTGGCTCATGAAATCCGCAACCCGCTCTCCACAATTCGCCTGAATCTCAACCTTCTCTGCGAAGAACTGGAGCACGGAGAGTCGCCCCGCGACCGCCGCATGCTCAACAAGCTCGTGACGATCCAGCGCGAGTGCCGCCACCTGGAAGGAATTCTGGATGCCTTTCTGCAATTCGCCCGTGTCGGCGAACTGCGGCTGCTCCCGGCCGATCTCAATGAGATCATCAAAGAGTTCATCGACTTTGTGCGTCCGGAAGCCACCGAGCGCGGCATCGACCTCAGCCTGCACCTCGATGCCGACCTGCCGCCCGTCCGGCTGGACGAAGCGCTCATCCGGCAACTGCTGATGAACCTGATTCGGAACGCCGAACAGGCCATGCCCGAGGGAGGGTTGATTGAATTACAGACCGCACCTGACGCTGATTTTGTCAAACTGTCGCTCATCGACAACGGCGTCGGCATGGATGAACGCACCCGCAGCCGCATGTTCCAGGCGTTCTATTCAACACGGGCGGGGGGGAGCGGACTGGGACTGCCCACTGTCCGCAAGATCGTCGAAGCCCATCGAGGGTCTATCGAATGCCAAAGCGAGCCGGGGCGAGGCACGCAATTCAGCATTCGTCTGCCGATTGCGGCATCCACCGCGGATGCCGCTGGCGACATCGACGCGGATGATTCAGAGGAGTGAATCGAGCAACATCCGCAGCTTGCGCATTTCGAGGGCGCGCGTCCCCACGTCCGTCAGCTCCGGAATCAACGCAACACACAGCGCCCGGTCATAGCGTTCGCGAGCGAGTTGCGAGATCAGGCGGCTGTAATCGATCTCGCCCAGTCCAACGGACACCTGAAGTTGCTCCCTGGTGCTGTCCCGCAAATGCACATGGAAGACGTGCGGCGCAAAACGTTCGAACGATGTCACCGGACGGGGACCGAGAAGATAAGGACTGGGATCGAGCGTCAGCCCTAATCCGGGAACGGAGCCACACAACTCGACGGCCGTCTCCGGATCCTCTGTGAGATGTCCTCGCTCGGTCCGGATGGACACGCGCACACCGTCCTGACTGGCGATCTGTGTCAACAAGCGGAGCCGATCAATCTCAGCATTGAACGGCGTGCCGAGAACCGACGCGGGGACGGTAATTTGCGTAACCTGCAGCAGTTTCGACGCCTTGGAAAGGCCCTCAAACTCGCGAGGAGACACATCGGTCTCCAGCGAGAATGCGATTGCTGTGAGCCGCGTCGTTTCTCGGTACAACGCGACGAACGCGTCCGGATCCCGGGCGACATCGGCCGGGTGCAACTGACGGGAGTTTGGGCTGAGCCACACCTCGACCCGGTCGTACTCCAAGTCAGTCAGCGCTTGACAGGCCTCGGCAAAGTCCAGTTCTGGAAAGCAGATCGTCGAACCGGCAACGAACACGCGAAATCACTCCCTTGTCAGTGGTGGGCGGGCATCCTGGCAGACCTGCGCGGGCACACGATGTTTGAATCCGTTCCCGAGTGCTGAGTTAATCTATGCGGATTACGTCGAGTCTGCAAGATCGACCGGTTGCTCCGAGAGTGCGGGGCGTGGGTTTTCGCCGGATTCTGCGGATTCCCGTACTCATTTGGCCGATAAACAACAGCAGTCCCTTTGGACATCAAGCACACATATCCCCGGGTCGCCGGTGCGGACCCAGTTGACGGAGCCGGATTCCTATGAGAACTTGCCACGCCGTCTGTTCGGCAGCCATCATGCTCGTCGCCTGCGGTTGCACGGCGCCGCAAGCGACGACACGCGGCCAGAGCCCGCACCACGGGCAAACGTCCGTCATCCCCGCCAGTCATGGCAATCTGGCCACCACACAGTATCCCGCTCACGACGCACACGCGTACTCCACTTCGTATCACAGCACGAGCGGCTTTCCTGGATACGACGGGGCGATGGGCTGTCCTCAGGGGCCCTGCGGTAACGGCTGCGGACATGGTTGTGGTCATGGATGCCCCCACAACTACCATTCTTATTCCTACAGCCGCCCGAGTGATCTGGTCTATCCGGCCGCGGGAACTCCCGGCGGTGCGATCGTCTATCCTTACTACACTCACAAGGGGCCGAGCGACTTCTTCCGCGACGATCCCAAGTGCAAGCGGTGAGACACATCGGAAAACAATCAGGCCCGGCGTCGCGATCGCG
>JAHBXU010000554.1 GCA_019636315.1 Planctomycetaceae bacterium
GTTCGCAGGACCTGCCAGGCAACGGAAGGGAGTCTCGCAGTGAAACGCGGTTCGCTTGGCGGCCCGAGATGTCGGATTGGTGAAAGCGCTTGAGGTCGCATCGATGTGGCATCAAACAGGAGCGTCCGTGCAGCGAATCGTGCAGTGGCTGGGGCGTCATGAGTTGTCGACGCTGGTCGCGATGGGTTTGATGGCCGGAGGATTATGGGCCTTCATGGCCATTGCGGGCGAAGTGAAAGAGGGCGAGACGGACGCCATCGATCGAGCGCTCCTGCTCGCGGCCAGAAATCCCAACGATCTATCGGATCCGATCGGACCGCGATGGGTCGAAGAGATGGCGCGCGATGTGACGGCATTAGGCGGCATCACCGTGCTCACATTGGTGACGCTGTCCGTGGTCGGCTATCTGCTGCTCGAGCGCAAGTCGCGTGCAGCCATCGTCGTCATTGTTGCCGTGGTGGGGGGATTGGCGGTCAGTCATGCGCTCAAGTGGCAGGTCGGACGCCCGCGGCCCGATCTGGTGCCACACGGTTCCTACGTCTCGTCGGCCAGTTTTCCCAGCGGTCACGCCATGATGTCTGCCGCGACGTATTTCACACTGGGGGCGCTCCTGGCGCGCGTCCACGACCAGCGACGACTCAAGGCGTACTTCCTGATTCTCGCCGCATTTCTGTCCGTTGCCGTGGGAATCAGTCGCGTCTACCTCGGCGTCCATTGGCCGTCGGATGTCCTGGCCGGTTGGGCGCTCGGCGCCTGCTGGGCCGTGCTCTGCTGGCTCATCGCGCGTCGTCTTCAGCGAACCGGAGAGATGGAGAAGATTGCCGATTCGTAGAGTCGGTTCGCTCGGCAGCACTCGTGATCGAATCACTCCGCATCAAGGGACCGGAGGTTCGAGCCCCATCTCGGAGAGCAGGAACTTCATGTCGTCCCACACGGGCTTCTTGGCAGAGGGATTGCGAAGCAAATACGACGGGTGATAGGTGCAGAGGACTTTCGCGCGTCCATATCGGAACCACTTCTGCCTCAATCGGCCGATCGGCGTCGTTTCATCCAGCAGATTGCCGGCCGCCACGGAACCCCAGCAGACGATGTATTCGGGATCGACGGTCCTGATCTGGGCGTCGAGATACTCGCGGCAGTTGGCGGCTTCGACGGGCGAGGGATTGCGGTTTCCCGGCGGGCGGCAGCGGAGGATGTTGCAGATGTACAAGTCCTCTCGCTTCCAGCCGCAGGCGGTGATGATCTTGTTCAGGAGTTGCCCCGCTTTGCCGACGAACGGCTCGCCTTGAGCATCTTCGTCGGCTCCCGGTGCTTCCCCGATGAACATCACGCGTGCTTCGGGGTTCCCGACGCCGAAGACGGTTTGCGTTCGAGTCTCCGCCAGTTCCTGACATCGGACGCACCGGGACACGACAGCCGCCAGCGCTTCAAGTTGTTGCACGCGCTTCGCACGGGGGACAGTCGATTCAATCCTGTTTGGTTCGCTCTGCGGCACGTCAACGATTCCGGACGGTTGGTTGTCAGGGAGAGATTTGTCGGGGAGAGGGACTGCGGCGGCCTCGTCATCACGCGTGTCCCCTCTTGCGGGCGTTTCGGCAACAAGGGCTGCCGTTGGCTCGGCGTGTGGAAGATGTGTGAGACCTGCAGACTGCCAGTCGCGAAGCGTCTGCCGCAGGGCGCGGCTCGGATTGGACATGGCGCTCACTCACAGCGTCGGATCGGGTGGATTTCGAGCAGATCGGCGTTATTCCCCATTCGGCTGGCCGGGTTCGGGATTCTGCCGGTCCCCGCGTGAGGCGTCAAGGATTGGACGCACGAGACGTTCGTCACGAGAGGTATCCGCAAGAAAATCCGGTCCAGACTTCTCAGGCCACTTGGGGGACGGATTGTCCCTGCGAGCACATGCTGTGCACCGACGCGCGCATGGCCCGACACAGGCGGCCGCTCGTTCACTCCGGGAAACGTGCGTCGATGGGAACGTTCCTGCATCACAGCACACGCGTAGGAGGCGGCGCGAGAATTGCAGTGAAATCCTCAAGGGCTGTTAGCGATGTTTCCAGTGCGAGGTTAAAGAGATGAGTTCGAGGCTGATATCGGAGCAGGAGGTCGTCCGGAGCGCACACCGAGAGGCAATCGGCCAGGAAATTATCGCCTGGCGCGAGTGGTGGGGAGAACTGTGTGAGTTCGGCAATCCACACTTTGGGGAAATGGGAGACCGACTGAGTGCGTTGCGCCAGCATCTGGCCGTGTACTTCACCCAGGAAAAGGGCTCGGGATCAGAGGCTGAGCGTGCAGGGCGGGCCAGTGGAACGACCGCGAATCGGATGCGTGAGGAACAAGGGGCGTTGCTCGCCGAACTGGACGACCTGATTGCGCGATTGCATTGCCGCGAGCCGGACTTTGAAAGCTGGAGCCAGGCACGTGATGAATTCGAGGAAATCCTCGACCGGTTGCTGGTCAGCGATGAGTAAATCCTCGCTCCCATTGATCGAGGTGACAGGCACGATGCCCCGAAGGGTTGGCCTGCGCATCGACCCGTTGAATCTGGCGGCAATGACCTGTGGCATGGCACGGGCCGCGCCCCCGCTCAATTGTGATGGACCTCTGTGATGGACCGCCTGCAGGTCGTGTCCGCCCTGTGGTCGTCAGGGATCAACGATCTGCTTGCGCAGTTGATCTGAGTGTGTGGAGGCGAAATGCTCCCCCGGTTTCATCATATCCTCGTGCCGTTGGACTTCTCACAGAAGAACCTGGCGGCGCTCGATATTGCCTTTGAGATTGCAGAAGTCAATTCCGCCCGCGTGACGTTGCTGCACGTGATCGAGCGTTTGGAGGAAGCCGCCGAGGATCAGGAATCTGAGGTGTTCTATGCGCGCCTGCAGCAGCGGGCGGACGCAGAACTGGAGAGCCGCTGGCAACGATTCGCCGACGCGAAGATCACCGCGGAGTATCGGGTCCGCTTCGGTAAGCGAGCCCCGGAGATTGTCCACTTCGTGAGGGAGCGGGATGTCGACCTGATCGTTCTCAGCTCGCACCCCGTCGATGAAATCCAGCCGCTGAAAAGCCTCGCCAGCGTCAGCTACCAGGTGTCGCTGTTTGCTCCGTGTCCGGTGTTGCTGGTGAAATGACGTCCGCGCGTTCGTCCGCCGTCAGCGGTTCGACCGCTTGGCGCTGCGCTGCGAGAACTGCGAGCGTGGCGTCGGACGCGTCACGGCCTGCTGCGAGTCGGCTTTGAATGCGCGCTCGCAGGATGTCGTCGTGTGCTTCAAATGCCAGAATCTGGAAGGGAACGCCGAGTTCGTGCGCCAGTTGTCGAAAGCGATGCCGCTCATCGAATTTGAGAAATGTCGCGTCAACAACGACCGGAAACCCCGCGCGGATGACGCGGCGCGCCAACACGGCCAGTTGCGAATAGGTTTGCGTGGACGCCGCGGACGAATAGCTCTCTTCGGGAGCCGCTTGATCAGGAGCAATGTGGAAAAGACGTTTGCGTTCCACGTCGGAGCGCAGGCGGATGCCGCCCTGGCTTTCGATCCACAACTGCGACCCGGTCGTCTTGCCGCTGCCCGACAATCCGTGCGTAATCGTGAGGCTGCATCGTCGCGGCGCGGCATCATGGAGCGCGAGATCAAGATACCCGCGGCATTCGGTGTTCAATCGCTCCCGCTCGGTCGGATCGAGTCCCGCTTGCTGAAGCCGCAGAGCCGCGACCTTGGCTCGCACCAGCGCACGATACACGAGGTAGAACGGCAGAACCGGGAGTCCGGCATAGTCGCCGGTGCGTTCCAGGTACGCATTGAGGAACCGCCATCCAAGATCGCGTCGTCGATG
>JAHBXU010000555.1 GCA_019636315.1 Planctomycetaceae bacterium
CCTCCGACGCCGTCAGGCGTTGAGCACGACGTAAGTAAGGCTATCGACAAGGCAGCAGGAGCGTGACCCTTCCTCCGACGCCGTCAGGCGTTGAGCACGGACGGTGTCAGGTTGATCCCTTCTCGCCTGGCGAGTGTGACCCTTCCTCCGACGCCGTCAGGCGTTGAGCACACCCGCTTGCGGATCGCCGGCAATTCGTGCATGGCGTGACCCTTCCTCCGACGCCGTCAGGCGTTGAGCACGGTCCAATCCGGCCCCCGCGATCCACTTCCGTGAGGGTGACCCTTCCTCCGACGCCGTCAGGCGTTGAGCACGTGGATCAGTGGGGTGTGCTGGTGGCAGACTGTGCAGCCCCAGTGGGCAATTGCTCGCCCTTTGCGGATTTGCCCGTCAGGTTTTGCGCGGCTTGTCGCGCCGCCGACAACATGACGGTCGGATACCGCCCCTGCTGAACTCGACCACGGACCTTCGTCCGGTAGTACCACGTCTTCGTCCCGGTCGCAGTGATCTCCAGCGTCAACCTCGTGACGGTGGCATCGGTGATGGCATACCGCCCACCCTTCGTCTTCGCGTTCTTGACGATTCGATCGGTAAGCTTCGTCGGTATATCCCCCCTTGGGACATTCTGTTTCCGGAATCCGGTGGCAATTTGTGGCACCGTTGCTTTCAAACGCCGTCAATCAGCGTCAATCACCAGAAAATGCTATTTTCCGGGGTGCGTTATTCCCGGTTTTTTGTTTTCACTCGCTATGTGGTGCAGCGGTTTGGGACGTCGGATTTCCTGAGTTGTGCCGCTGCGGCGCTGTTTGCATTCGATGCACCACAGTCCCCCCGGCAAGTGGCGGCGGGAAACGTATCCTGCAACGGCGAATCGTCCGGTGATCCCTTCACCGGGGAGCACTGTTCAGAGGTCGACAGCGCGGCATGGACTCTCTCAAGTCCCTTTTCGATCGCAGTGCGGTCTCCGAACTTCTTAATGCTCAGTGACACGATCTGCAGCACGCTCAACATTGGATGAGAGTCGGCCAGCAGAAGTGCATTCTTGTGAGCATGTAATGTGCGTGCCGCGACCGGGGGGAGTCCACAGTCACTCCGCGCTGAGATTTCCTCGAATCCGGCGGTGATGCCCACTTGGGCTGCGGGCATCGATCCGATATTCTTGTTCTGGTTTGAGAGCGTGGGCCGTGATCGGAATTCCAGAGGATTTAGATGCGCATTGTTCGATGTGGGATGCACTTCGTTGTTCTTGCCCTGGTGGTCTGTCCAATCGTGACGAGTGCGACCGGAGCGAGCGTCGAGTGGCCGACGTTTCGTGGATCCGAGCGAACCGCCGTCTCAGACGAGACAGATCTCCTTCAGGAATGGCCGGCTGGCGGGCCACCGCTGCTCTGGACTGCGAAGGGCGCCGGCCGCGGCTATTCCAGTCTGGCGATTAAAGACGGCCGACTGTTCGCACTGGGCGATGGAATCGCCGGCGTGGCCGATGCCGACGAGTATCTGTTCTGTCATGACCTCACCGACGGAACGCGATTGTGGGCGACCCGGATGGGCGCGCCCTGGACTGATGGTCAGCCGACATGGCAAAGCTCGCGCAGCACGCCGACGGTTGATGACGAGTGCGTCTATGCACTCTCGGCGAACGGAGAGTTGGTCTGCTGCGATGCCGCATCAGGACAGAAACGCTGGAGGAAGAATCTAAAGAGTACCTTCGGCGGCACGAAGGCGGACAGTTGGGGCTACAGCGAGTCGGTGTTGATCGATGGCGACCGGCTGATCTGCACTCCGGGCGGCACGCAAGCCACGATGGCGGCGCTCGACAAACGCACTGGTGAGACCATCTGGACAACCGTCCGCGAGGGTGATGTCGGCGCCGGTCACGCGTCGATTGTCATCTCCGAAATCGGTGGTGTGCGAGTTTATGTCCAGACGACAGGCAGCGGCGCCCTGGGCGTCCGGGCGGCAGATGGCGAACTCCTGTGGTCGTACCCCATGGAACGGACGACCGCGGTCGCTCCCACTCCGATCATTCGCGGCGACCTGGTGTTCATCGCCGCTGGCTACAAGCGCGGCGGAGCGTTGCTTCGACAGACGGCCGATGGTTCCGGAAAGGTGGCCGTGGATGAGATCTATCCGTTCAAGCCGCAACTGGCCAACAAGCATGGTGGAATCGTGCTTATCGGCGATCATCTGTTTGGCGACTCGGATGATTCCGGCATCCTGTATTGCGCCGATCTGCTCACCGGAGAGATTACCTGGAAAGCGCGGAGTGAAGGAAAAGGCTCCATCGCGGTAGCGGCTGCGGACGGCTGCCTGTATCTGCACTATGCCAACGGCACAATGGTGCTGGCCAAGGCTGATCCGGAGAAACACGTCGAGACCGGGCTCTTCACGGTGCCCCACAGCGGGGAACGTCCCAGTTGGGCGCACCCGGTGATTCTCGACGGAAAACTTTACCTGCGGGAACACGACGCCATCCTGTGTTATGGCATTCGGGAGGACGTCGCGGCATCCACAAGCGATTCCGCGGAGTAAGGCCGTTGATTCCCACAAGACGATCTGTCTTGAGAGGCAACCAACAAACCATGACCGGAGAAGTCACGGCTGTGTCCGGCCATGTCGATGACATTGCTTGTTTCCGTGCACCGGAAACTCCAATCAACCGCGATGTCACGATCGCCGCATTGGCACGTGCCCACGGGCATGCCGGCGTGATCAAGAAAACCCCACACGATGGCGTTCACCGTGTGGGGTTTGGATGCTCAGTCTCTAAAAGTAGTGGTCGCGGCTCGCGCCATCAAAAGCAGCCTTTCGAGAGGCAGCATTTCTTGAAACGTCGCCCGGAGCCGCAAGGGCAGAGGTCATTGCGCCCCAGCTTTTCCTCAAGCATTTTGTCGCCGTGGACGATTCGCACCCCCCGCTTGACGTGCGTTTCGGAGGGGTATCCGCGGCGGCGCTTGCTCATCGTCTCGAAAAAAATGGCTGTTCGTCAATTTGTTCATGATGTGACTGTCGCATGACGCACCTCCCCAACATGAGAGAAAGCTCCTGGCGCAAAGAAACGGCCACCTTCCATCTCAGTCAGGCATGGAGCAGGAGCGATTCCGAACTTCGCAGTTGTTGATTCAGAGGGATTCCACGAATCGGCAAACACCTGCTGAGATGGTGTCCCGGCGGACACCGCCCGACAGATCGGGTTCACGAAAATCGATTCAAATCTTTGCCTTGCCCCTGCAGAGCTGCGGGCGAACTTCGCCTTCGCGACGACAATGCTCTCGCGGTGCGTTGAAGAAGTGGGCAATCGATAGAATTCGAGGACCGCTGAGCCCCCGAGTCCAGTCGTTACGAAATCGTGTGAGATGACAGCACGGGCCGAGTGTGTGGCGGCCGTCAATTCTCAACCGCCGGTCAGGCAAGAGCTGTTTCGCAATGGATGCAGTGTCCCTTGATGAGGATCTCGGTGATGCGACCGATTTCTTTGGCTCGGCGGATCGACGCGGCCGTGAAATCCATTTCACCCAGACAGGTCACACCTCCACACTCGACGCAGACAAAATGCGGGTGCTTGTCGCTGTTCGGATCGCGGATCTCGTACCGCCAGACATGGTCCCCCAGTTCTGTTCGGGCCAGCAGATCGGCGTCTGCCAGATCGACCAGATTGCGGAACACGGTCGCTTTGTCGAACCCCAGCGGCACGAGGACTTCAGCGAGTTCGGAATGCGTGAGGGGCGACCTGGCGTCCTGCAGCTGCAGGAACACGGCAATCCGAGCCGGCGTGGCACGCACTCCCCGCGTCCGCAGGAGCTCGCGAATCTGTTCCTCTTGTTCTTCG
>JAHBXU010000556.1 GCA_019636315.1 Planctomycetaceae bacterium
GCCGTCGTGAGCGAGAAGGAATTCGTCCGCAAGGCCCCGGTTGCATACCGCACATGGGGCGCCGATGGGATCGACGATCAGTCACACGAGCAGATGCGGCGAGCCTGTTCGCTGCCGAGCGCCGTCGCCGCCGCGCTGATGCCGGATGCTCACGTCGGCTATGGACTGCCAATCGGCGGCGTGCTCGCACTGGAAGGGGCTGTTTGTCCGTATGCGGTCGGCGTCGACATCGCCTGTCGCATGAAGCTTTCTGTCCTCGACCTGCCATCGCAATCGCTGGACGACCGCGAGATGTTCCACGTCTTCCGCAATGCCTTGGAACGTGGAACTGTCTTTGGCGCGGGACGAACGCACACCCCACGACAGCAGCACGACGTGATGGACGACGACTGGACGGTCGCGCGCATTACGCGCGAGTGGAAGGACCGCGCCTGGAACCAACTGGGGACTTCCGGTTCGGGCAATCACTTCGTCGAGTTCGGACGATTGACGCTCGACGGGCCGGAACTCGGTCTGGATGCCGGCGAGTATGTGGCACTGATGAGTCATTCCGGCAGCCGCGGCGCCGGGCATGCCGTCTGTTCAATCTATTCCGCCATCGCGCAGCAGCAACTGCCCAAGCGCTATGAGGATCTGCGCCACCTGGCATGGCTCGACCTCGACACACAGGCCGGGCAGGAGTATTGGAATGCCATGAACCTGATGGGGGACTACGCAGCGGCAAATCACGATGTCATCCATCGGCTGGTTTCATCGTTGTGCGGCGCACAGATCATCGCGGGCGTCGAGAACCATCATAATTTTGCCTGGAAAGAGACCCACGGCGGGAAAGAGGTCATCGTGCATCGCAAGGGGGCGACGCCGGCCGGAGAGGGCGTGCTGGGCGTCATTCCCGGTTCGATGGCAACACCGGCATACGTCGTGCGCGGCAAGGGACAGCCGGACTCGTTGTGTTCGGCATCACACGGAGCGGGCCGCCTCATGTCCCGCACGGCCGCCCGAGACAAGTTCCGTTTCAAGGCCGTTCAGAACGACCTCGAAAAGAAAGGCGTGCACATTCTGTCCGCCGGATCGGACGAGGTTCCGGGCGTCTACAAAAACATTGATGAGGTCATGCGCGAGCAATCCGACCTCGTCGAGACCATTGCACGATTTGACCCCAGGATCGTCAAGATGTGCGATGACGGCAGCCGCGCGGAGGATTGAATGGAAGCGGTCGCAATTTCAGTGTGCTGATATGCGCCGAGATTCGATCGCAACATTTCCGCCTGTCGAACGAGTGTTGATCGAGATCGCCAACTTTGTTTAGATTTGGAAGCACAGATCTTCTATGTGCGCCAGATCCATCGAACTGCACTATGTCTATGCAGACCGCTGTATGAGCACCTCAGCAATTTCAGCGTCTTGGAGAGAGATCGCTCGACGTTCGGCAATTCGTCTCGGCTATTGCATGCTCCCCTATCTGGCGCTCGCATGGGGATGGCGGGCCATGACGGGTGATCCCCGCTTTCTTCACGGTTTTCCTTTCTGGTTTGCGGTGATACTTATTCCCATCGGCGGTTTCCTGTGTGACCTCAGCCGGGGGTTGCGAGGACAACTCGAGAGCGCTCACACCGATGGTCACGAGTGAATTCGTTGTCAGCCGCAATTGGCCGAGTCGACGACGGTCCGATTTCTTTCATTGAGTTCCCATGCCAGGCATTCACAAGATCACCCCCTGTCTCTGGTTCGATGATCAGGCCGAGGACGCGGCTCGTTATTACGTGTCGATCTTCAAGAATTCGCGGATTGTCGAAATCGCACGCTACACGGATATCGGCCAGGAGATCCATGGCAAGCCGCCCGGTTCGGTGATGACGGTCGTCTTCGAGCTCGACGGTCAGGAATTCACAGCGCTCAACGGTGGACCGATCTTCCAGTTCAACGAGGCCGTATCGTTTCAGGTCTACTGTGAGACACAGGCGGAGATCGATCACTTCTGGGAGAAACTCGGTGCGGAAGGTGATCCGCAGGCGCGGCAGTGCGGATGGCTCAAAGACAAGTTCGGCGTCTCCTGGCAGGTCGTGCCGACCATCCTGTCCAAGCTGATGAACGATTCCGATCCCGGGAGGTCGCAGCGCGTCATGCAGGCCGTCTTCCAGATGAAGAAGCTGGACATCGACCAGCTCCAACGTGCCGCTGAGGGATAGAGCCGCGAGCCGCGGCTCTCAAAGCGGAAGCGAGTGGACCATCGCGTTCGTTCCTCGCTGACGCTCCGGGTCCTGGTTGACGCGACGCCTACGCCAGCGGCCGCTCGGCGGTCGTTCCGTCGCGGCCCGTGTGGACGTTATAGCCCCGGTCGATGATCTGCTTGCGGATCTCGTCGGCGGTCGGCCAGTCTTTCCGGGCGCGGGCTTCGTCGAGCTGGCGGCACAGCGCCTGCACGTTGGCGTCTTCATCATCAGCCGGTGCGGCTGTTCCGCCCAGTTCGAGATCGATCGGCGCAACGGCCAGCACACTGTTGATCTCGCGCAGCACGCCGAGCGCCTCCGCGGGATCAGCGGGAGTTTCCGCGGCCCAGGGGAGAACGACCGCCAGAGCCGCCGAGATGTTCAGGTCATCAGAAAGCGCGTCGATGAATTCGCGGATCACCGGATGCGAATTGGCGACCTCGGCAACTTCTCCGCTGCTCGCCGCTTCGCATCGGGAGCGAAAATCCTGCAAACGCTTGACTGCTCCCGCCGAATCCTGCAGCCCCTTAACGGTGAAGTTCATGTTCGAGCGGTAATGAGATTTCAGCAGTTCGTATCGTAGTACAGAGGGATGGACAGGCCGTCCGGTGACGCGTCCTTCGAGCACGTCCCGTACGGTGTAGAAGTTGCCCTTCGACTTGGACATCTTCTCGCCCTCGACCAGCAGAAAACGGGCGTGCATCCAGAAGCGGGCGAAGTAATCCGCACCCGTCGCGCCGCACGATTGGGCGATCTCGCATTCGTGGTGCGGGAAGATGAGATCCTCGCCACCGGTGTGAATGTCGATCGTGTCGACTCCAAACCGCTTCAGCGCCATCACGGAGCATTCGATATGCCACCCCGGATACCCGGGCCCCCAGGGGGAATCCCATTTCATGATGTGATGGGAGTCCGGTTTCCAGAGCATGAAATCGGCCGGATGCCGCTTGGCCGCCTGATGCTCTTCGGAGATTCGTCCACCCGCCCCGCTGTGAAGGTGGTCGAGCGTGTTGCCGCTGAGCCGTCCATACGCAGGAAAGCTCTCCACGCTGTAGTAAACGACGCCGTCTCCACCGACGTAAGCGTGTCCACGGTCGATGAGCCTTGCGATCATCTCCTGCATGGGAGCGATCTGCTCTGTGGCATGCAGGATGTTATCCGGGTACTCAAAGGCCACTTTGAGCCCCAGTTGCCGCGCGTCGTCCAGGAAGGCGTTCGTATAGTACCGGGCAATCTGATAAGGATCGTCGGGATTATCGATGGCTCCCTCGGGCACTTTGCCGGATTTTTTATCTTCCTTGATCCGTTGAGCGGCGACCTGCATTTTGTCTTCGCCCGCTCCATCGGCGACCGCATCGTCAGTCATGTGACCGACGTCGGTAATGTTCATCACATGCTGGACGTCGTACCCGGCCAGTTCGAGGAAGCGTCGAATGAGATCTGCGAACAGAAACGAGCGAAAATTGCCGATGTGCGCGAAGTCGTACACGGTCGGCCCGCAGGAGTACATGCGGACGGTCTGAGGTTCAATCGACGCGAACTCTTCGGTGCGACTGGTGAGTGTGTTGTAAAAGCGGATCGTCATTGCGTGTCCTTATCCGGATCCGAACAGAC